>PFLZ01000101.1:0-122 GCA_002784795.1 Candidatus Magasanikbacteria bacterium CG_4_10_14_0_8_um_filter_42_12 | reverse complement strand
ACCACTTTTGAGGTAGTGAAAAATGCGGCGACCGTATCCAACCCACCGTTGGCATAGCACGCGGCAACAGCCTCCTGTTTTTTTGTATCAATCGTATCGTTTTTTTCTCCGGCAAGAGTCTC
>PFLZ01000115.1 GCA_002784795.1 Candidatus Magasanikbacteria bacterium CG_4_10_14_0_8_um_filter_42_12 | reverse complement strand
TACTTACTCATGGATCTATTGTATCACGCCCCAGAGGGGCGGGGAATTAGACCCAGGAGAGATTAAAAAAAAAGAATAAAATTACAAAACACGAGCTCAATGCTCGTTTTTCTTTATCTCTGATACTGAAACCGCTTCACCTTCTCCCCATCAACGTCCACTTCTTCCAAAAACATCACCCTCGGTCTCACCCACAACGTCCCTTCTGGAAACTCTGGCGTGTCGTAGAGTGGTTTATAAACAACTAACTCTTCCAGTGTTTCTGAATGTCGCGCAAAGCCGATGACTTCATACTCCCCTCCTCTGCGATAATGTTTGTAAATTCCTCCAATGATAATTTCTGGCATATAAAAATGATTGGAGTGACAAGCGTTAGCTTGTCGGGATTACAGAGTACTTTCTTCTGCGATAACGAGCTGACGCTCGTCACTCCTTACGTATTCAATATTCTAAAAGCTAACACCTAACGCTCTACTTCTTCTGAAGCTTTGCAATGAAAAATCCTTCAATATCTTTTGTTGGTTTTACACGAAAACATTTCTGCACTTCTGGTGACAACGTTTTTCCTTCCCATTCTTTCATAATAGGCAGTCTCTCAACATCGGGAATTTCTACCGGGAGCACCTGGACATCATCAAAACGTTCGAGCAATCTATCTATTTGCATTTCATTTTCTTCTGGCGCGAACGTACAGGTACTATACACGAGTGTACCACCTGGTTTCAACGATTTCCATGCAGAGAGCAAAAGCCGTCGTTGTGTATATGCCATTTCTTTTACTTTTCTATCTTTCCAGTACCCAAATGTTTTATTATTTGTAGAAACAAAACGCGCTTCGGAACTACACGGTGCATCGAGCAATATCTTATCAAAATATTGTTCATATTCTTGCAACAACACAGTCCCTGGTTCCATGCGGAGTGTAACTTTCCAATTCTCCTCCCCTACCAGGGGAGGTTGGGAGGGGTCTTTAGTACGCGCACCCGTTGTATCAGCTGAAAGTGAGTGTTCGTCGTTTCTGCCGACCCCCTCTAGCTCCCCCTGATAGGGGGAGGACATTTTTATCACACCCTGCTGTTCCATATTGTGCTTGAGCTTGAAAAAACGAATTTTGTTTTTATCATTGGCCACGAGCTCGCCTTCCTGCTTCATCATGATCGCCATCTGGCTCGTCTTGCTCCCAGGAGCAGCCGTGAGGTCAAGGACAGTATCGCCAGGCTTTGGATCCAGCACGAGCGGTGGAATCATACTTGCAATACTTTGCAAATATATCTGTGCATCAGTGTATATATCGAGATCACAAATATCTCGCTTTTCTTTATTGCGTAATATATACGTATCTGACAGCCATGCGACTTGTTCAAGTTCAAATTCTTTTTCTTTCAATACAGCGAGAATATCTGTTGTCTTTGCCCGCAACGTATTCACACGAAACGTCGTCGGACGTTCTATGAACGTCTGCTGAAGCTCAGATGACAACGCATCACCAAACATCGCTGTAAGCCGATCAAAAAATTCCTGTGGAATTTCTTTTGGGAAAACTGGTTTTTGTTTCTTTCGATTTTTTCGGGACATATTAATGTTTTGCTTACTGCAATAACCTCCTCTTGTTCTCCTCCTTAGTAAGCCTGCCTGCCGGCAGGTAGGGAGGAGAGACGTGCTGAGAAGCGAGATGGCAAATACGTTCCCCTCCTTACTAAGGAGGGGTCAGGGGAGGTTGTCTCGAAGGCTCAATCTTTTCATCAAGTCGTACACACGTATTGTAAATATCCATTTTTACATTATCCAAATCATCCCATACTTGCCCACCAGTATACCTCTTTACGGTAATACCAATCGACGTCATATACGCATCTCTTCTCTTATCGTGTTCTTCAGCATCTTCCCCAACATGACTCAATCCATCAACTTCAATACACAATTTCAATTTCGGACAAAAGAAATCTGCCGTGTACGATCCAATTCCATATTGCCTCCGAAATTTATACCCAAGCTGACTATTCTTAAGATGATGCCACAACAATTTTTCTCCCTTTGGCATATCTCGTCTGAGCTTCCTACGTTTTTTTGTATATTCTTGTTTATTATAGAGCTTCGTCATATCCCCTCCTTTTGCTTGCTAAGAAAACCTCCTCTTGCTCTCCTCCTTAGTAAGCCTGCCTGCCGGCAGGTAGGGAGGAGAAACGTGCTATTACGGCTTTATTCTATTCACCAATCGTGGAAATGGGATACATTCACGAATATGCTCTGTCCCAGACATCCATCTGACCATACGCTCGAGCCCAATGCCAAATCCAGAGTGTGGCACACTGCCGTATTTTCGAAGATCAAGATACCATTCATATTCTTCTGGACTGAGACCATCGGCCTTGATTCTTTCAAGTAAGAGATCATAATCGTCTTCACGCTGTGACCCACCAATAATTTCTCCAGAGCCTTCGATACCAATAAGATCATTATTGAACACACGCGCAGGATTTTCTGGATCTATTTTCATATAAAATGGCTTGATATGTTTTGGCCATTTGTGAATAAAGACTGGAACATCACTGTGTTGTGTCAGCAGTCCTTCATCATCATTTCCCAAATCTTCTCCATGTTTGATATCGGATCCAAGTTCATTGAGTCTGACAATTGCATCGTCATATTCAAGTCGTTCAAATGAAAGGGTAAGCAACTTTTCTAATGGCATCGTATCTCGTTCAAGAATAACAAATTCTTCTTTGCATTCTGAGAGACATGCACGGACAATATATTTCACAAGGCCTTCTTGGATATTCATGTTTTCATCATGCTCGACAAAGGCTGCTTCGGCATCCATCATCCAAAATTCTGTGAGATGGCGTTTTGTCACAGATTTTTCTGCACGGAAGACTGGCCCAAAATCATAACATCGTCCGACACTCGCAATAGCCGCTTCGATGTACAGCTGTCCAGATTGTGAGAGATATGCTTCCCCAAGATCAAAATATGGGACAGGAAATAAATCTGTGGTTCCTTCGCACGCGTTTGGCGTAAAAATAGGAGAATCAGTACGGACAAATGTTTGTTCATGCATGTAATTCATGATAGCGCGCTCTACCGTATCTCTGATGCGAAGAATCGCCCATTGCTTTTTGCTACGGAGCCACAGATGGCGATGATTCATCAGAAAGTCTGGGCCATGTTCTTTGTTCCCAATAGGATATTCTTCCGATGTCCCTACTACCTCCATAGATGAAACTTGGAGTTCGTACACTCCTTCTTTTTTTGGATGTGCAGAGACCGTCCCGGTGAGTCGCACAGAAGTCTCTTGCGAAGCCCCAACAGCCTTTTGCCAAACATCATCTGCAACACTATCTTGTGCCACGACTGCCTGGGTAAATCCAGAGCCATCCCGAATCTCAAAAAAGGCAATCTTGCCAGAAGATCTGCCACCTTGGACCCAACCCTGGATCGTGACTTCCTTTCCAACATGGTCTTTGAACTGTGAAATACGTACGTTCATATATTTTTATGGGTCTTGCCTAGCAAAAGTAGACAAATTAATTAAGAACTATCTTTAAAAGTAAATTATAAATATTATCGTTACG
>PFLZ01000155.1 GCA_002784795.1 Candidatus Magasanikbacteria bacterium CG_4_10_14_0_8_um_filter_42_12 | reverse complement strand
CCGTCCTCGTAAGTCTCTCAACTACCAAACACCTAACGAAGTTATCCTCAAAAATGGTTCCACCTTAACTTGAACTTTTATAAAATAACAAAAAATAGCTTTGTAGAGCCATTTTTGTACATTCTACCACGCAACCCCACCCTAGCCCTCCCCTTAAAAATGGGAGGGAAATTGCTAAAAAGCCCCTTCCTTTTGTAAGGGAAGGGGTTGGGGATAGGTTGCGTTGTTTGTATTGTTAAATACGTTTACAGTTTCCAGACCTACTATCTTTGTTAAAGTAGCTCGGGCATTCGTTTGCAATGTCATTGTGTGGGTGGCAGATGACGTCGCCATTGGTATTGTAGAGAGTGCTAAAGCAGTTTGGGCAGCTTTCTACCATATAGTAGACACGGGTGGTGTCATACACACATTCTTCTTTTACCGGACCTTTCGATCCGCTATTTTTCCCAGCTGCGATAGCAGAGAGATGGCCAAGCCATGCTGTATTCACATTTGTTGGGGCAGTTGCAGTGCCAGTTCCAGATGATCCCTGAGATGCACTCGATCCTGATGACCCCGCAGATGTCGTCCCTCCTGCATTGGTTGTGCCTGCCGCAGCTTCTTGTTCTTCTTTTGTACAAACGCCGGTATGTTTTACCTGTACTCGCTGGAGTCCTGCGATACAGCTATTCACATACGTGATACTATCCACTCCGCAGACAGGGACTTCTTCACTTCCACAAGTACGAATATTTTGTTGCATACCGTCCGTTGTGACGAGGTAGGCACGATTTGTTGATGTTGTCGTACATGTGCCGGTGATATAGGAAATGGCTTCACATGCGTAGCCACCGGTAAATTGGCAGAAGGTCTCTGTGTTTTTTGTATCAGCGTTGTATCTCAATATAATTTCATATCCATTGTTTTGGCATGCTTCTATGGCATAATCAAGTGGCTCGACCCCTCCTGGTTTTTTTATGACGTCGTGTGTTGTGGAGGACGTGTCGGTTGACGTTGTTGTATCAGAAGTAGCGTTGCCACAGCCGACGCCAAGAATAACGAGCATTGTGCTGAGGATCAGCAATTTTTTCATATTACTTTTTTCACGTACGAGCGGATGAGTTTTGCCGATGTCGCAAGTTTTTTTCGTTCTCCCAGTTCGAGTTTCAATGGCCAGTGTTCGATGACACCACTTCGTCCGATTACTGCTGGTGCGCCAAGACACACATCAGAGATGCCATTCCATTTTGACAAACGCGCAGTGACAGGAAGGATCGTGTGTTGATCATACACGATTGCTTCGACAATATCTGCTGCGACGAGACCAATACCAAAATACGTTGCTCCTTTTTTTTTGATAATATTATATGCTTCTTTTCGGACCGTATGTTCAATCGAGTCCATGGATTTTTTTGTCATGCGAGGGAGTTTTTTTGCCTGTGTACCACCAATAGACACACTGCTCCACGCGACAAATTCGCTGTCACCATGTTCACCCATAACATAGCCATTGATATTGCTGGCATGGACACCATATTTTTTGCCGAGGGCAGAGCGAAGGCGTGCACTATCGAGTGTTGTGCCGCTGCCAAAGACTTGGTTTTTTGGGAGTCCTGTGATTTCTTGTGCGAGGTAGGTGAGGACGTCAACTGGATTTGAAATAACAAGCACAATTGATGTAGACTGAATTTTTCCTATTCCTTTAAAAATACTTTTGAGAATGCCTGCATTTTTTTCCAACAGCACCAGTCGCGTGTCTCCAGGTTTTTGTGCTGCGCCTGCTGTGATGATGATAATGTCAGCGTCGCGAGCATCTGGATAATCCCCGCGCACTACACGTCCTGTTTCTACGAGAGAAAGTCCATCGGAGATATCCATGATTTCACCGGCTTCTTTTTCTTCATTGATATCTATCAGGATGACTTCTGCGACGACATTGCGTAGTGTGATTGCGTAGGCAGCTGCTGCGCCGACGGCACCTGCGCCAATGATGGCGACGCGTGTGGGGGAAAGGGATGTTTTCATAAAGAATGTTATTGTTGACAGTATAACAGAAAAGTTTGTTTTTTGGCGAATATTTTCTTGCAAAGAGAAAGTTTGGTTTTTGGGATCAGGTCGATGTATGGGCAACGGAAGATTGCACTTCGCTTTGCTTCGTTAAGATTACATTTTGGTTTCGCAAAATTAAGAGTAAAGATTATACGTAAAATAATGGCCCATCTTCAAAGCAAGATGCCCGTTGATTTGCGCATAATCTTCAATCTTTTTTGCCGTAAGGCAAAAGTAATCTTAGCACAGCGCAATCTTCCGTGCAGTGTCGCATGCATACCTAGCTAATAAAAAACCACCGGCTTGTTACCGGTGGCTTTTCTTTTGAAATGTTTATCCTTCGATGGTGACACCCATTTGGCGGGCGGTTCCTTCGATGATTTTCATTGCTGCGTCGATGTCGTGTGCATTGAGGTCGGGCATTTTTGTTTCAGCAATTTCTTTTACTTGCGCTCGTGTCAGTTTGCCGACTTTATCCTTGAGTGGATTGCCAGATCCTGATTTGAGTCCGAGTGCTTTTTTGATAAGTGAGCTCGCAGGAGCCACCTTCATGATGAAGTCGAATGTTCGATCTTCATACACGTTGATGATGACAGGAACTACTTCTCCTTTTTTGTCAGCAGTTGCATTGTTGAA
Source organism: Candidatus Magasanikbacteria bacterium CG_4_10_14_0_8_um_filter_42_12 (assembly GCA_002784795.1). Classification (GTDB taxonomy): domain Bacteria; phylum Patescibacteriota; class Patescibacteriia; order Magasanikbacterales; family UBA922; genus UBA12086. The sequence continues at coordinate 12,939 of PFLZ01000155.1, read as the reverse complement.
CTGCGTACAAAAATCTTGAATGTTGAGTCCGTGTTGTCCAAGTGCTGGACCGATTGGAGGAGCTGGATTTGCGCCACCGCCGATAACTTGGAGTTTGATTTGGGTCATTAATTTTTTTGCCATATGGAATGCTAATAATGCTTGAAAGGCTGGTAATGCGATGAAGGCTAGAAGCAGGAAAGTATTCTTTCCAAGCCTTCTCTGCATTATAGGCCTTTCCAGGCCTAGTGCTTAGAGTTTTTTTACTTGTAACGCATCGAGTTCTACCGGTGTCTCTCGTCCAAACATACTGACGAGGACTTTGACTTTGCCGCGGTGTTCGTCGACACTTTCTACTTTTCCTTCAAAATTCTTGAACGGACCATCGGTGATACGAACTGGATCGTTTGCACTCACGTCGATCTTGTGTGACGCTTCGAGTGCTTGGGTTCGTTTCATGAGGGAATCCACTTCTTTTTGATCGATTGGAGTTGGTGTGGTTCCTGATCCGACAAATCCTGTGACGTTTGGGGTGTTGCGGACAACATACCATGAGTCATCGGTGACGATCATTTCTACGAGGACGTATCCTGGAAAGATTTTTTCTTCAACAGTCGTACGTTTTCCATTTTTGATTTTGATCTTTTTTTCTTTTGGGACAATGACACCAAAAATTTTGTCTGCCATGTCAAATGTATCGAGACGTTGTTCGAGATTTCGTTTTACATTTTCTTCGTATCCACTGTAGGTGTGGAGGACGTACCAACGTCGTCCGAGGTCGAGGGTTTGTTTTGCCATACGTTAAAAAGAAGGAACAATAAGCTATGAAAAAAAGTGTTTATACAACGATACTGAGGAGCCAGGTGAAGACGTCGTCGAGCACAGCGAAAAATATCGCCATGCTGATCGCAATCACAATAACTACGATAGAATAGTTGATCGTTTGTTTTTTTGTTGGCCAGGTAACTTTACGAAGTTCGTAGAAGGCCTCGCGGAAATACGCTGTGAGTTTTTTAATCATAGAAGCTTGGAAGGCTTGGAAGGCTTGGAAGGCTTGGATAGTTGCCTTCTAGGCATCCCAAGCATTCTTGGCCTTCTGAGCTTTTTTTAGGTATTTAAAAAAGGCCTGTGGCCAAATCTGAGATGACTATATATGAAAATAGGGGTTTTGTCAAGGGAAGCGGGTGGATAACACAAGGCATGGAACAAGTTAGTATTTAAAAATGGTTTATATATCTAAGCTTGACAAAATTCTATATATCTGCTAGGTTGAGCGGTTCTATAAAGTAGGTACAAAGTAATTCGTATCGGAGTATTTTGTACCCATTTTATGCAAAAATGGGCTGAGCAACATCAGGAGGAACAATGCGCTGTTTCTGGGCTATCGCCCTGTTCACTTTCGTTGTTGGCTGCGAAGCCGACACGACCGCGCCGGTCAAAGAACCGGACGTCACGCAGGACACGGTCATGCAGACCGACACGACTTCCTCCACTGACACCGTCCAGACGACGGAGCCGGAGGCTGAGTGCACGGCATTCACTGCCGAGGAAGACTGCGATGACGGTGTCGCTTGCACCCTTGACCGCTGCTACGGTGGTTCGTGCGTGCACACACCGAACAACATCCCGTGCGACGATGGCGATCCGTGTACGTACGACTCGTGCGACCCGGATCAGCTGACTAACGGTGGATGCTCGAACAAGCCGCGTGGGTGTGGCGACAACGACATTTGCACGAAGGACGTCTGCATCCCCGGAGTCGGCTGCGACAACAGCCAACTCAACAACGACGCGTGCGCCGCGGCGATGGACCCTTGCCACGGTGCGATCTGCGTGCCGGGTCAGGGCTGCCAGCTCGTACCTGTTTTGTGTGAGGATGGTGATCTGAACACTGTCGACATGTGCGTCCCTGAGATTGGGTGTACGCATCAGGTCGTGGAGTGTGGTGGCACCAGCTACGGCGATTGCGCACCGAGCAACCCGTGCATGGTTTCGTCGTGCGTCTCGGGCAAGTGCCAGGAGACGCCGAAGGACTGTGATGATGGCATCGCGTGCACCGCGGACCAGTGCGACAGCAACGGACAGTGCCAGCACATTCCGAACGCCGGAAACTGTCCAGCCGACAACCTGACGTGCACAGCCACGGGTTGCGACGTCAAGTACGGTTGCGTGCAGACGTGGCTCGAGTGCGACGACGACAACTTCTGTACGGCGGACAGCTGTCAGGAGGGCGTCGGATGCCGGAACGAGCTTATCGACGACTGTTGCATGACCAGCGACCAGTGCAACGACGGTGACGCGTGCACGACAGATATCTGCACGCCGTTGAACCGATGCACACACATGCCCCTCCAGCCTGACGACGGCATCGCCTGCACGCTGGATAGCTGCAAGGCGAATGGCACGTACGCACAGTTCTTCAACGACCCGAGCGATGAGCTCTGTTCCGAGGGGCTCCACTGCAAGCAGGAGGTCGGGTGCGTCGAGTGCGTCAACTACACGCAGTGCAACGACGGTGATGCGTGCACGGTTGACAACTGTGACTGGCCGAACAGCGCGTGTACCCACGATCCGATCATCTGCGGCACCAATCAGCAGTGCAACCCGAGCACAGGCATCTGTGACGATGTCAGTGACATTTGCCAGTATGACTGGCAGTGTGATGATGGGAATTTCTGCACCGATGACTTCTGTCGGGAGTCCGGAGAATGTGGGCATATCGTTGACGACGTGTGCATCACCTGCGACCCCGAGGCTGAAGTTTCTGATTGCCCTAGCACGTTGACGTGTGATGGGGAAAAGAAGCAGGTTCAGTACACAGGCAATTGTCGGCCATGGGGCGCCTGCGAGTACCAGACCAATGTCTGCACCGATAACTCCTGTACTACGCGTTCGTGCGTGGAGGGATTGGGCTGCATCGGTCAGCCAAAGTGCGACGACGACGATCCCTGCACCACCGACTCCTGCGAATGGGAGACCGGTGCGTGTAGCTACACCTCCATCGAGGGCTGCGTCGAGTAAGACGCGGTAGGAACCGATGGAGAAACTGCCGGGGCACATCACTACGTGTGTGTGTCCCGGCCTTCAACTATATATTGTTCGAGTGAAAAATATATTGAGAAGAAAAAACAGCGCATAAACATGCGCTGTTTTTGTTTGTAGATTTTTTTATTTCTCTTCCTCCACATCCAGCGCAAACCCCTTACTTGTTTTTACAAAACCGTTGATTTTCAGTTTCCCTTGGTGCACTTTTATATGACATTCTTTGCACAGAGGGATGAGGTTGTATTTGTGATCTTTGTGAAAGTGATCGATGTGGTTCGTGTCATCTGCCGTGTGTTGCTCACGGATATGATGTGTATCTTCAACATTTGCGTTGCAGACGGCACAGCGAGTGAGATACAGCGTGTCGTTGTATTTGCTTGTTTGTTTTTTCAAGACTAATTCTGTGTCATTGAGTTCGCCGGCAAGTTCACGACGGATATTCATAGCATTGGTGAGGAAGGTCGCATTCATGTGGAGCGACTGTGCAAACTCAAGTCCATAAATGCTACTGCCGCTGCCTTGCTGGAGTGTGCGGTCAAACATAAGCACGTCATTTGCTTCATCATAATGCACGGCAAGATGGAGGCTCTGGATATGATCCATTTCGACAACTTGTGCAAGCGACTGCAATTGATGCAAGTGCGTGGTGAAGAAAAATAATGCACCGATATCGTGGAGCTGCCCGAGTGCTGCGGCAATGATCGCAATTGCAGAAAGCGTCTCGGTGCCATGGCTGATTTCATCTCCGAGGACGAGGCTGTGGGTGGTTGCTCGGTTGAAAATATTTTTTAGCTCCATCATTTCGACGGCAAAGGAAGATAGACCTTGTGCGATATTATCTCGCGAGACAATGCGAGTAAACAATTCTTTTACCAGTGTAAAGCGCATGTGTGTGGCTGGAACGTAGCAGCCACTTTGTGCGAGGACGACAGCGATGCCGATGCTTTTCATGAGTGACGATTTGCCACTTGAATTGATACCGTAGAGGAGAATACCGCGGGTTTCTTTTTCCCATACAGAGTTTACGTGTGATTCATTGCTCTCGGCTTCGATACCCCCACCTGACCTCCCCCTTGGTAAGGGGGAGAGACGTGCTGAGCCGAAAAAAATATCATTTGGGACATAGATGCCGTGCTGTTCGCGCAGTTCTATGAGCGGATGGCGGAGGGTTGTGATTTCGAGCAATGGTTCGTCTTGTTCGATTATTTCCGGACGGACAAGTTTATATGCACGGGTGCATTTTACATTGGAGAGTGCGACGTCTATTGTTGCGAGTGTATTACTTATAGTTCCAATATGATCTGCATATTCACGGTCGAGGAACATGATCATATCTGCAAAGCGTTCTTTTACTCGCGCGACGAGGCGTGATTCTAATACTGTAATAGCTTCTGAAATAGTATCGATGACTGGTCCAGTAATTTTGACATTGGTTGTTTGCAGTTTGTACGAGAAATCTGTGAATGCATGGACCTTGCCATCGATCGAAACAAATTGTTTTTTGAGTACGTCTGCGATCATGACGTATCTATTTTTTGTGAGGTGCAGATAGTGTCCTTCTTTATCCAGTTTTTTTATATCGACATAGTCACTTGCATCATTGCCAAGTTTTTCTGTCATGAGATCACAAATGACGATACGGATAGCATCAAGCTTTGCTGTTTCTGTTGCAATTTTTTCTTGCAAATCATCGAGCTCTGCATCGACGCCTGGCAAAAAGAAACTTTCTTTTATTTCTTGTTGCATGCAGGTCGTAGAGATGTCGAGGTTGATGGTTTTTTCTATAGAAGAAATGAGTGCGTCGATTGATTCTTGCTCGTCATGCAAATTTGTTTGTTCAAAAGAAAGCGTCTTGTCTATTTCTCTTGCCGATACGAGTGAATCGTATAGAAAATTGATCTCGAGTGGGTGCAATCGTCCTGTGTGGATACGGCGGACAATACGCTCGAGGTCGTAGACACTGCGAAGATGTATTTCTATTTTTGCATAAACTGGTGCGACGGCATCTGACAGATCATATCTTGCTTCGAGCGTGGTTTTGTGTAGGATCGGGTTCATCACGCGTTCAAATAAGAGTCGTCGACCGATAGAGGTGACGGTTTTGTCCATGATAGAAAAGACTGTTTCTTTGTGTGGATCGCGGGACGTGATGTCGAGTTGTTCGAGGGGATTGTTGCCGAGATAGACAAATGTTTCGTTTTCCAAGACTGTCGGTTTTTTCAATGCTTTGATGACATCGTTGTCATGAGAAATAACAAACTCAATCAAGCTTGCCATGGCTTCGGAGGCAAACCGTTTTCGTTCGAGATCGAGAAATTCGACAGGGGAGAGGAATGACTTGATGCTGTAGATAGTAGAAAAGAGAGCATTCTGATAGTCGAGATTCAGTCGTTTTGTATGTTGTTGTACATGTGTACCATCGAGGTCGAGATATTGTTTCAATGCATCCAGTTGCATGGTGTCTGTATCGAGGGTGATGACCAGCTCGAATCTGTGCATTTGTATATCTGATAACCAAAAAACCTTGTGTTTCTAAATACGCTTGTCGTACAACATCTTTTTTCTTTTGTTCTTCTTCACCATGTATCCATCCATCAAGTTCAATGATCAGTTTGAGTTTTGGACAATAAAAATCGACAACGTAGTTGCCGATTCCATGTTGACGTCGGAATTTGTATCTACCCATTTGTACATTTCTCAAATATTTCCATAACACACGTTCTGCTGTGGTAGGATCATTGCGCAGTTGCTTTCGAATATGTAGGTATTCTTTTTTGTTCTGAATGCGTGGTTTCATACCCCTCCAAAATTTTTCTTGCTGCAATCAACCCCCTCCAACTCCCCCTTTCGAAGGGGGAGAGTCACAACTTAAATATCTAGATTTTTTACACTCTTTGCGTGTGTTTGGATGAATTTCTTTCGTGGTGGTACTTCACTGCCCATCAGAATATCAAAGACTTCGCTGGCTTTTTCTGCGTCTTCGACAGTAACACGTTTGAGCAAACGATTTTCTGGGTTCATGGTCGTTTCCCAAAGTTGTTCTGGATTCATTTCTCCGAGACCCTTATATCGTTGGATATTTATTTTTGATTTTCCTTTTTTTGCTTTTGATTTTGTTGTTTCTTCTTCTACTTCTACCTCAATTTCTTTTCCATCCTCGTCTTCTTCTGGAACTTCGAGATCGCTGGTACTGATCCCTTGCTTTGCCAGATACTTTGCGAGGATTTCTTCATTATAAAACCACTTCATGTCTTTGCCATTTTTTATACTATAGAGTGGTGGCTGTGCAATGAAGATATGGCCAGCGGCAATGAGCTCTGGAAAATAGCGGAAGAATAATGTGAGGAGGAGCGTGCGGATATGTGCACCATCGACGTCGGCATCGGTCATGATGATGATACGGTGGTAACGAAGTTTTTCTATTTCAAACATTTCGCCGATGTTTGTCCCCATAGCGATGATGAGTGATTTCAATTCGTTGTTTGTCAAAATTTTGTCGAGACGTGCTCGCTCTACGTTCAAGACTTTTCCACGAAGTGGGAGAATCGCCTGAGTGTTGCGGTCTCGTCCTTGCTTTGCAGAACCTCCTGCAGAGTCCCCCTCTACGATGTAGAGTTCTGAGTCTGCTGCTTTTCTACTCGAGCAATCTGCAAGTTTTCCGGGCAAGGTAAATCCTTCGAGTGCCCCTTTTCTGAGGACAGATTCACGTGCGATACGTGCGGCATTGCGTGCGCGCGCTGCGAGGAGACATTTGCCTACGATTGCTTCTCCATCTTTTGGATTTTCTTCGAGGAAAATTTCGAGTGCTTCACCAAATGTTGTTTCTACGGCCGCTTTGACATCTGGATTGCCGAGTTTTGATTTTGTTTGTCCTTCAAATTGTGGATCTGGGATTTTTACAGAAACGATAGCGGTCAATCCTTCACGAACATCTTCTCCAGAAAGGTTTGCATCTTTTTCTTTCAAGATTCCTTTTTTTCGTGCGTATGAATTGAGTGTTCTCGTGAGTGCTCCACGAAATCCTGCAACGTGCGTTCCGCCGTCTGGATTGGTGATGTTGTTTGCAAACGCAAAGAGGGATTCTTGATAGTCGGCAGTGTATTGGAGTGCTACTTCTACCGCAATATGATCTACCTGTTTTTCAACATAAAATACATTTTCGTGTTTTGGTTCACGATTTTTGTTGATATGTTTTATGTAGCTCGCAATCCCACCTTCAAAATAAAATTGATATGACGTTCGTTTCATTTTTGATGATGACGTATCTATTTCTTTTTCTTCGTCCGTACGCTCGTCAATAATAATCAGTCGGACACCTTTTGTGAGATAGGCCTGCTGGCGGAGATGTTCGATGATGGTTTTCCAGTTGTAATCAATCGTTTCAAAAATGCTCGCATCTGCACGAAAGGCGATCGTCGTACCCGTGCCTTTTACCTTCCCGACTGGTTTTACCTTTCCTTTTGGTTTTCCCAGTTTATATTCTTGTTCCCAAATTTTCCCATCACGATGGACGGTTGCTTTTACATCTGTTGACAGAGCATTTACCACAGATACACCCACACCATGAAGACCGCCAGATACTTTGTATCCGCCGTCTCCAAATTTTCCTCCAGCGTGGAGCTGGGTCATGACGAGTTCGAGGGCACTGACTTTTTTCTTTGGGTGAATATCGACTGGAATACCACGACCATTGTCTGTGACAGAGATCCAATGGTCAGGGAGGAGGCGAAGCGTGATGGTGTCACAGTGTCCGGCCATGGCTTCGTCAAATGAGTTGTCGACGACTTCCCAGATCATGTGGTGGAGTCCGCGTGGGCCGGTAGAACCAATATACATACCCGGACGCTTTCGGACAGCTTCGAGTCCTTCGAGGACTGTAATTTGATTTGCGCTATATTCACCGCCTTTATTTGAGTCTTTTTTTGTTGATGTTGGAGCTGTTTTTTTCTTTTCTGGCATACAATAGAATGTAGAGTGTAGAATTCAGAATGAAGAATTGTGGAACTATTTTAGCATTTGAAGGTGTAGAAAGCAAGGGGCATTGTCAATGGTTTTTCTGCGGCGTGTCTTCAGATAGGAACACCGATCAAACGGCTTTTTGTATTTGGGAAAAACATATGGCTAGACCTTTTGTTCTTTTCGCTGGTTTTATACAAATAGTTTTGCAGAGTATTCTCCCTTCCTTTTTGTCACCAAAAAGGAACAAAAAGTGTTAGGGGAAAGAACTCGCCTGTGTTGCCTCTAAGAAAGTACTCATTGACAAGCATTTAGGCTCAGACAGCTTTCCCCTTAAAACCCTTTGACTAAAAATAGACGTTTATTCAAAAATTCTTCACAGAGTAGAGTTGATTTTTTGTATTTTCCTTGAAACGCAAAGAGGAAGGTTGCTTCGCAATATTCCTATTCTTTTTCAAGAAGCAAAAAAATTGCTATACTATGTGCATTGCAATTATGTACTTTGTACTGATTGCTCATTACGGTTTACCAGTCTATGTTTGGAAAAAAGAAAGAACCCACAGCACTTGATCGCTATGAAGATCCGTTAAGCGGTTTTTCGAGTACGGATTTGAAACGTGGTATTTGGTATGTGGAGCATCGTGAATTGTTGAAAAAAATATTCATGATATCTTTTATTCTTTTTGATGTTGGATTTCTTGGGTATGCACTGTGGGGATGGGGATCGTATATGATTGTTGGGTATACACAAGACAAACAAAATGAAGCGCGGAGTGTTGCAGGATTTCAAAATTATGCTGTCCAGCAAACGCGATACGAAGCAAGTGATCTCACATTTGCGTTGCCAGAAGTATTTCAAAGTGCTGACGATGTATATGATTTTGTTATCGACGTTGATAACCCCAATGAACGGTGGGTGGCACGAGTGCGATATCAGTTTACCTACAATGGTGGGGTGACCGAAGAAAGAGAAGCTATTCTCATGCCTGGAGTGCATCAGCCCATCGTGGTATTTGGGGTACACGAGGTGACACGTCCATCTGCGGTGCGCTTTCAACCGTTGTCTATCGAATGGCGGAGTATTGATCCACATGTCGTCTTTGATATACAGGACTATCTCGAAAAAAGAAATCAGTTTGCCGTGAGCGATGTTTCTTTTACTCGTGCAGGTGATGCAGACATCGGTGGGGATCGCGTTACCTTTACGCTTGCAAATACCAGTGTGTTTAGCTATTGGGATCCCCAATTTTTTGTAGAACTCAAAGACGGACAAAAACGCCAAGGCATAGCACAGGTTACGATAGATCAATTATTGAAGCAGTCTGTCCGTCCTGTTGATATTCGACTGTTTGGACCAAACCTTTTTGTCACAGATGTGACACTCTATCCAACGATCAATTTCTTCGATCAAGATGTCTTCATGGAGTAATGTCGCTGTGTTCTGTTATTATTGTATTCGCCGCTTCTCTTTGATAGTGTAGTGGTATTATGTTAGAAAAAATACTTCGACTGGTGCGTGGATATGACTGGACGCTTGTCATTGTCATCTTGCTGTTGTCAGCGATTGGACTTGCAGGTATATATAGTGTTGATTTATCAAAAGGGGATACACTGATTTATTTTCCTGTCCAGACAATCGCACTTGTCCTTGGTCTTTTTGTACTCGTACTTGCTGCGAGTGTGCACAGTGTGTTTTACCAATCATTTTCGCGAATTGCATATAGTGGTGTGCTTGTCCTGTTGATTGCGGTACTCTTTTTTGGGGCGACAATTCGAGGAACGACAGGGTGGTTTCGTTTATTTGGTTTTTCACTCCAACCTGCAGAACTCGCAAAAGTGTCTCTTATTTTATTTTTGTCGTGGATTTTTTATCGGCATGGGAGGCAGTATTACAAGTGGCAATTTGTATTTTCTACGATATTGATCGTTGGCGCGTATGTCGGACTTATTTTGCTCCAACCTGATCTTGGGTCAGCATTAATTTTGCTTTCTATTTGGTTTGGGTTGCTTCTCTTTAGCAATACAAAAAAAACATATATTGCGCTGTTGCTCAGTCTGGGGGTTGGGGCATTTTTATTGGGCTGGTTTTTTCTGTTTGCGCCATATCAAAAAGCACGTCTTATGACATTTCTTGATCCTGCGTCTGACCCTCTCGGTGCAGGATATAATGTATCTCAGTCGGTGATAGCCATCGGAGCAGGGAATATCTTTGGTCGTGGTCTTGGATTTGGATCGCAAAGTCAATTGCATTTTTTGCCAGAAGCACAGACTGATTTTATTTTTGCCGTGATTGCCGAAGAGCTTGGTTTCATTGCTGTTATTGGCGTGTTTGTGTTGTACAGTTTGCTGATTTGGCGGATCATTTTGCTGACAAAGCGATGTCGAGATGATTTTTCGGTGTTTGTCCTTCTGGGTATCGCCATTCTCTTTTTTACCCAGGTTGTGGTCAATATTGGGGCGGCTACGGGAGTGTTGCCGGTGACTGGGGTGACCTTGCCATTTTTGAGCTACGGAGGGTCGTCTTTGGTGATAAATTTCTTTTTTATAGGAATTGCCCTCTCGATCGCGAGGTCACATGCGTAGTAATGGAATATCTATTACGTATTCCTTTCCCCTGTACATCCTCTTGACGGTGAGCTATACTTATGCTATATTCTTTTCGCTTCGTATATGGGTAGAAAATCACAACCACACGACGAACAGCGGGACACACAGTACAAAGGGCTGAAGCTTTTGAAAGACTGCCCAGTGTGTCAAACTGCCTTCCAAACGACAGACATTCGTATCGTAGATACGTATGACAAGGTGCATCTTTTGCATCTCACATGCAGTGAATGCGCACATGCACTCTTATCCATTTTTGCGGTATCGCAAATGGGCATGAGTTCTGTTGGTATGGCTACGGATCTTTCAGCATTTGATGCTGAGCGTGTGCTCGATACAGAGCCAATTCATGAAGATGAGGTCCTCTCATTTCATGCTCTCCTTTCAAAACAAACACACCACAATAAACCAATAGAACATTTATTTGTAATTCAAGAGTGAGTACGTATGACATTTCAACTTACAGTACAAAAACGTGATGCAGGACATGCAGAAGACGTTCGAGACGCAGGCCGTATTCCTGCGATTGTCTATGGTGCTGGGATGGAACCTGTACCAGTCAGTGTAGACGCACATGTCTTTGATAAACTCTATGCAGATGCAGGAGAATCAAGTCTTATCGATTTTACTATCGATGGAGGTTCCCCAACAAAAGTATTGGTGCAAGATGTGCAATATGATTCGATCAAGGATCGATTTATCCATATTGATTTTCGACAGATCAACATGAATGTTGAGATGCAAGCAACCATCGAACTTCATTTTGTGGGTGCATCTGCTGCCGTAAAAGCACTTGGTGGAACACTGATCGAACAGCGAGACACCGTGGACGTGACCTGTCTTCCAAAAGATTTGGTCAATCATATCGATGTAGACATTAGTGTCCTTGCGACATTTGATGATGCAATTCATATCAAAGATTTGGCAGTGCCTGCTGGAATCACTATCGACGAAGATGCTGATGAACTTGTTGCAAAAGTATCTGCACCTCTTTCTGAAGATCAACTCAATGCAATGGAAACCAGCCAAGTAGGTGATGTTGCAACCGTTGAAGTAGATGAAAAGAAGAAAGAAGAAGCGGCAGCTGCTGAAAAAGAAGCAGAAAAGAAATAAGCCTGATACAACACAATATCAAAAAAGGACCCATGAATGTGGGTCTTTTTTCTTCCAAAAAAATCTGATATGATGATCCTACTATGACCTATTTCAAAAATCTTTTTCAAAAAGCAAATCTGCTGTATATCATTGCAGGGATCTGTGTATTTCTTGGTATTCTCCTCTTGGTGTTGTTCTCACTCTTTGGCTCACATCCTACTGACGACAGATCTGATGCTCCTCTAGAAGAGATGTCTACCGATGTCTCAGGAATGACAGCGTGTACATATGAGCGACATCTTGACGGGGTGTGTGTGGACGCCATGATTGACCAAGATCCTCCTCTTATCGGTGTTATGATTGAAAATCATTATGATGCACGACCTGTGTCAGGACTTTCACGTGCATCGGTTGTGTACGAAGCGCCGGTGGAAGGAAATTACAATCGGTTTTTTGCACTTTTTCCAGTTGATACAGATATCCAAAAAGTTGGTCCTGTTCGCAGTGCACGTCCGTATTATCTGGATTGGCTGAGTGAATATCCTGGTACGATGTATATGCATGTCGGTGGTTCACCAGACGCTCTCGATAAAATTTCTCAGTATGGATTGTTCGACATGAATGAATTTTATCGTGGGTGGTATTTTTGGAGAGATAGTGCTCGTTATGCGCCACACAATGCATACACATCACAAAAATTGTGGAGTGCGGCATTGAAAGATTATGGTGGTACGGGAGATCCTGTAGATACGCATGTTTCTCGTGCATGGAAATTCCGAGCATGGGATGCGTGCGAAGAACAATGTGTGCATGAAATCACGACAACATACGCAGGAAAAACATACGAAGCGACATGGCAGTACAACACATCGACACAGCAATACGAGCGATATGAATTTGATGATGTTGTGATTGATCCTCAGACAAAGGAACATATTGTAGTCGATACACTCGTCGTGCAGTATGTAGATACAGGGGTCCTCGATGGTGTTGGTCGGCTTGGCATGGATACGATTGGATCTGGCGACGTACTTGTATTCCGCAATGGGTTCAAAGTCGAAGGGGAGTGGCGCAAGGAGTCACGAACTGACAGGACGCTGTTTTATGATTTTGATGAAGAAGGACATGAGATTGAATTGAAAGCTGGAAAAATATGGATTGTTGTTATGAATCAGACTGGGGACGTTTCGTTTTAATCTCTCCTGGGTCTAATTCCCCGCCCCTCTGGGGCGTGATACAATAGATCCATGAGTAAGTATA
>PFLZ01000054.1 GCA_002784795.1 Candidatus Magasanikbacteria bacterium CG_4_10_14_0_8_um_filter_42_12 | reverse complement strand
ACTTACTCATGGATCTATTGTATCACGCCCCAGAGGGGCGGGGAATTAGACCCAGGAGAGATTAAACATGAACGAAGGTTCTACATTATATGCATTGATGATTCAACCTGTACTTGATTCTCAGGAATTTAAAGATCTCATGGATGAATACATGACGGAAGAACCTGGTTCAGGAGGTCTCTATGGTGTACCTGGATTTGGCATCAATGAAAAAGCGGATATGCTGGAATATGTAGTTAGAATTACGGCTCATAACTTTTTGGAAAACCATGCTGAATTTTTGAATCTTGCTCTTTCTGTAAATAGTGGTGAAGAAGAAGTTACAGAAGAAATGAAAAAACAGAGTGCGAGATTGGCTGAAAATATCGTCAAACTCTTAAAAGAGAATCTTTTGAATTATCAAAAACCGGTTGCTCCAGAACATACGTAGTATCCCAATAAATTTAAAAGAACGTGAGTAATACACTCACGTTCTTTTCTTTTGAATCTGTTATTTCCCGATAGGAGAAAAATCAGTATCTGTATCGTAGTAGTCTATTCCTTCTTTTTTCTTTAGGAAGTGTACTATCTTGTACGTCACTGGGAGGAGGAGCATCTCTACCAATACTTTGACGACATAATTTGTGAGTCCAATAACAAGGAGAAGTGACCCAGGTAGAATGCCAAGAAATGCGACCAGTGTAAAGATGACGGTATCAAGCCCTTCTCCGATAACGGTAGATCCTATGGCACGGAACCAAAACTTTTTTCCATGCGTTTTTACTTTGAGTTTTGCCAGAATATAACTGTTGGAAAATTCACCAACAAGATATGCCATGAGACTCGCAAAGACAATGCGTGGCACAACGCTGAGAATATTTATATACGAATCTTGCAGTCCCCACGTCGGGTCTGCGGGGAGGAGGCCGACAAGCCAAAATGTGAGTACCATGAGGAGATTCATCGAAAATCCTATCCAGATAACACGACGCGCTTGTGCATAGCCATAAACCTCTGTCAGTATGTCTCCAAAAATATAGGCGAGTGGAAATAGGATAAGACCTCCATCAAAACTCATCGATCCTAAGGCAGCAATCTTTGTGCTAGCAATATTTGAAAGCAATAAAACTACTGCAAATGTTGTAGTGATGATATCTATATAGGAATTTTTTTGTTTGATGAACATCTGTAAATGTTTGTAATATTTTTTATTGTATCCACTTTTTTTTCATTTCCAAAAATCTATCTTCTTGAATTGCTTCACGCATGTCTCGCATGAGTTCGAGAAGAAAATGAAGATTGTGAATTGTCGCCAGTCGGTAGCCGAGCATTTCTCCTGCACGGAAAAGATGGTGGATGTATGCTCGTGAATAGTTTTTACACGTGTGGCATGTGCATGATGGATCGATAGGATTTTTGTCTTCTCTATAATCAACACGTGTTATCGTGATGGTATATTTTTTGTCATGCTCTTTTACCTCCGGAGAAACATACAGCGCACCATTCCTTGCAATGCGTGTCGGTGCAACACAGTCGAACATATCGATGCCAGCTTCTACAACCTCAAACAAATCTGTTGGTGAATAGCCAACGCCCATAGTGTAATGTGGTTTGTTTTCAGGGATGAGTGGCATGACCCACGACAAAATTTCTTTTGTCGCTTTCATGTTGTAGCCAATCGATTCACCACCGATCGCAATGCCATCAAAATCCATTGCAGAAATAACGTGCGCTGATTCTTCACGAAGTACTTTGTGTTGTGCGCCTTGAACAATACCAAAAAGAAATTGTTTGTTTGTTTTTTTTTCAGTTTGTTTGTGATATGTCAGAGATCGTTCTGCCCACTCGTGTGTTCTCTTGAGGGCTTTTTTTGCATATGCCTCATCTGCATCATCGGGAGTACATTCATCCCATGCCATGATGATGTCGGCGCCAAGTTTGTGTTGGATATCGATTGCAACTTCTGCGGTAAATCTATGTTCACTGCCATCGATATGAGAACGGAAGGTCACGCCATCGTCATCTATGCTCACCAGTTTGGCGTGTTCGCCCAGCTCATCGTTGTCCAACGAAGACCCCTCCCGCTTCGACTCCTGCGTCGTCGAAGTCGACCTCCCCTCTGAGGGGAGGTTATGACGTTGCTTCTTCCCAATTTTTTCTTGTCCCAAGGAAAATACCTGAAAACCACCGGAGTCAGTCAAAATCGGTCCTTTCCAGTTCATGAAGGTGTGCAATCCTCCAAAGTCAGCAATAAGATCTTCGCCTGGTCTGAGATGGAGGTGATAGGTATTGGCCAAAATAACTTCTGGGTCGAGTACTTCTAGATCTTGCGAATCAAGTGTTTTTACTGTTGCCTGTGTGCCGACTGGCATAAAGCAGGGTGTCTCAATATCACCATGGTCAGTATGCATGACGCCAGTACGTGCGTTTGATTCTGTAGATTGTGAGGTAATTTCAAAAAACATAAACAAATGTATGCAAGGCATCCTACCAAAGTTTGACCATATAATCAATGGTACTGTAAGCTAGATATAGTTCTTTGACACTTTTATACAAACACAAACACGGGAGGGATACGTGAAGTCTGTGAAGGAACATGGGAGAAGGCGGCACCGTAGGCATTCGCGAAGGCGATATACGTCTGCAAAGAACCTCAAAGTTTCCGTGGACCCCAACCAGCTCACGGATCACCATAAGGTTTCGAGGCGGCACTGTAAGAGAGGTGCACCTCAGCCTGACAACATCGCACGCATTCCTCGATGGCGCCATCAGGCGTGGCACACGTTGTTCCATGACATGACGCCCTTTGAGATCGTTAGATGGATCATCAAGACAAAGTTCCCCACAGGGAGCATTTTGTCGGCAATCATTCGTGCGCGTTGGCAATCCAAGAAGCACTCTTTTTTGTACGATCCTTGCATGTTGCAACATGCTACATGGACGATGAATCGTGCACAGCGGAAGGCCTGGAAACAGCTTTTTGGTGAACGAGATAGTTACAGTGTACTGGATGAGCTGCTGACATATTCGGAGTGGGCTCCGTCGGGCTACTTCACCGAAGTGCACGTGGTCGTTCGTGATGGGGGGGCGATCACGCTTGACTTTGGGTAGGACTAACATGGGCGGGGCATCTACGGATGCCCCCTCTTCTCTTTATGAAACAGGCTTTTTCAAAAATAAATACATTTCTCGTTTTCTTCAATCTTTGCATCATGCTCGGAATTGCGTATTTGTGGTATCCAGTTCTTCGAGAGGATAATACAGACATGCAAGTTGCTACATCTATACATAGTGAAACTGGAAATTTGAAAATTGACATTGGAGATACTGTGCAAGTCAATACAACAACCACAGAACAGAATGATATCCAATCGGCAAGTTCTACTCATGCAACAACAACAGAAGAAAATGAAGCAGATAGTTCTATAGAAATTGTTCCACCCCCAGCGATTTTAAACCTAGACGTTCCCTTCACATCCCAAGCACCAGAATCAAATTGGGATCAGCCGTGGCAGGACGCGTGTGAAGAAGCCACGATTCTCATGCTTGATGCATATTATAAGGGATACAATCTCAGCCCACTGTTTGCAAAAGATGAATTATTAAAAATGGTAGATTGGGAAACGGAAAGAAATTGGGGAAATAGTATTTCTCTTGAATATGTACAAGAGGTTGCTGAATGGTACATGGGTGATTCATTTTCA
>PFLZ01000011.1 GCA_002784795.1 Candidatus Magasanikbacteria bacterium CG_4_10_14_0_8_um_filter_42_12 | reverse complement strand
TTTTTATGATTGATCATAGTTTTTAGTTGTTTTTTCTCTATACTATGCCACAAATTGCACTTTTTAGCCGACCGTTTTGTCCATTAAGTCATACCTTGTCACTGCAAGTGCGTTACGGAGTACATCACTGTGGCAATATATACAAAAACGTATGTTTCGTATTGTCCCAGCATTTTTTGTCGTCATACTTTTTGCGGTAGGAATTATTGGAAGTTTGTTTACAACTGTTTCTTTTTTGGAATATGTAAAGGATCCTATAACGTGGAATTATCTGAAAGGACTCGCATTTTTTCGATTGCAATACAATCTCCCTGGTGTTTTTTTGAGCAATCCTTACCCCGGTGCCATCAATGGGTCTCTCTGGACGATTCCTTATGAAATTGCTCTGTACAGTATCCCAGCATTTGTATTGATGCTTCGTGGAACATGGAGGCGTGTTATACGCTATGTGTTTTTCATGCTCTGGGCATTTGGTATTTTTTCTGTACTGAAGTGGCCCACTTTTTTGTGGGGCCATACAATCCCCGTGCTTCAACTCAATATGTACCATGCCGTTAATTTTGGATTGTTCTTTTTGGCTGGGTCGCTTTTATATGTATATAAAGATGTGATTTCCTTGAAGAGTGTTCCTTTTCTGCTGTGTCTTATCGTATGGATAGTGTCATTTTTTACTCCATACAGAGTAATTGCAAATTATATTGTTGTGCCGTATATAATTTTGTTTGTCGCAACATCGCAACTGTTTGTCTTCAAACCTATACAGCGTATACCGGATATATCGTACGGTCTTTATCTATACGCATTTCCTGTACAACAATCGTTGGCAGCATTGTATGGTGCCCGTCTGTCTGTGAGTGGCTTTGCATTATTGTCGTTATGTGCCACAATACCTTTTGCCTGGCTTTCTTGGAAGTATATCGAAGAACCCTCCTTGAGGAGAAGAAATATACATAAGAAGTATTAAATTATACGCATGTAATGGCTTGAGAATTTATGAATTTATACGAATTTGAAGGAAAACAATTGTTTGAAAAACATGGTATTACTATTCCACGTGGAATTGTGGTACGACGGGAGGATGAGGTTTCTGATGTTTTTTCCGCCCAAGGCGGATCCGCCTTGGGCGGAGAGGTTTTTAATGTTTCTGATGTTGTTGTAAAAGCGCAGGTTTTGTCAGGAAAGCGTGGTAAGAATAATGGTATTCGATTTTGTCATAAAGATGAAGGTATTGAACATGTTCAAGATATTGTAGAAGAATTGTTTGCCATGAACATAAAAGGACAATATGTTGCGGCTGTTCGTATAGAAGAAAAGTTAGATATTGCAGAGGAACACTACATGTCTATTACGTATGATACGAATAGGAAGCAGCCGATGCTTATTTACTCAGCCGAGGGTGGCATGGATATTGAGGATGTAGCAGATGAGAAGATTGTTCGTGTGCCGTTAGATATTCGAAATTTGAAATTAGAAATTGGGAAAAATATTCCGTATGTTCAGGAACTATGGAATGTTTTTCTTCAAGAAGATTGTAGACAAGTAGAAATTAACCCACTGGTAAAAACAGCGTCAGGAGAATGGATTGCTGCGGATGCAAAAGTTGCGCTCGATGACGATGCATTTTATCGACATTCTGCAGATGCAAAAGCGCGTGCTGTAGAAAAAGGGACAGACCCCAAATCAATTACTGATTGGGAAACATTTGAATCGCGCACCATGCTTGGACGTCCTGCAACAGAGCGAGAAATCGCTGTTCAGGAGATTGATAAAGGAGAAAAATATTATCAAGGGACAGCAGGGAAATATATAGAAATGCATGGCGATATGGCGGTCTTGTTTTCTGGCGGTGGGGCAAGTATCGCAAATATGGATGCATTGAAACAACATGGATTGTCCCCGGCAAACTACACAGAATATTCTGGAAATCCACCCCGAGAAAAAGTATCCTCACTGGCAAAGATTGTATTATCCAAACCTAATTTGAAAGGTCTTTGGATTTGTGGAGGTGTAGCAAACTTTACCAATATCGAAGCCACCTTCCAGGGGATCGTCGACGCACTCGATGTTGTGAAACCCACTTATCCAATAGTTGTCCGCCGAGCAGGACCATTTGAAAAAGAAGGTATGGCACTGATGAAAGAATGTGCCGAGAGAAATCATTTGAATATGAAACTTTTTGGAAAGGAAGTCAGTATGAGTGAGACGGCACAAGTTTTGGCTGAGATGATAAATAAAAAATAATATGAATTACTTACAAAAATTAAAAGAATACTATAAAAACTCACCTCGTAGAATTGGTTGGACTTGGTTTTTTGTACATTTATTTTTTTTAATTATTGCCTTAATTCTACTATCAATTCTAGTTTTGACTCCAGTAGGTTATGGATATTCATTTTCGTCTTTTTGGGATTTTTTAAGAATGATACCTAGTTTAGTTTATCTTTTTCCTATTTTATTTTTAAGATTGTTATTTGCGAATATTCCAGAGTCCACAAGATTTGTTTTACTGTCTGTTCCTATCTTATATTATATTTTACTTATTTTTATGATTATCAAATCAAAAAATACTTCTTCTTTAGTTTTTAAAGTGATGCGAGATTTATTTTTCATTTGGTTTTTTATTTCTTTAATTTTTTCATTTATAGTATTTTTTTTACTCAGTTAATTGTACTTTAAACCTAAAAATTTATTGTATGAGCATTCTCATTACAAAAAATACAAAAGTTCTTGTTCAAGGCATTACCGGGAATGAAGGAGAAAAGGCAGCAAAGGCAATGCTTGAGTATGGAACAGACGTCATAGGCGGCGTACGTCCTGGAAAAGGTGGAGAAGAAGTACTTGGCAAGCCAGTGTTTAATACTGTTGCAGAGTCCGTCTCTTTTTTCATGTCCGGAGGGACAGGTCGCGACCTGTCCGTACAGGATCTGGTTTCCACGATCTACGTCCCACCATTTGCAGCAAAAGCTGCTATTCTCGAAGCAATTGATGCCGGTATCACACAGATCAATACGATCGTCGAGCGTGTGCCAATAAAAGATACAGCGTACTGCCTCGCAGCTGCAAAAGAACGCAGTGCACACATTATTGGACCAAGTTCACTCGGGTATATCAATCCTGGTGTTGGCCGAGTCGGTGTCGTCGGTGGCCCAAAAGCACAGGCTGATGAAATTTTTACACCTGGGAGCATTGGTATTATTTCTCGCTCTGGCGGCATGACAAATGAAATAGCATGGCAAATTCGAAAGGCAGGCATGGGACAGAGTGCTGCGGTGCATGTCGGTGGAGATTTACTCATGGGGACGACGTATGCAGATTTGCTTCGGTTGTTTGAACAAGATGAACAGACAAAAGCTGTTGTTGTGTTCGGAGAACATGGGGGAAGTTATGAATTTGAAATTGTAGAGATGATTGAAAAAGGAGAATTCACCAAGCCGCTTGCAATCTATGTCGGTGGAAAGTTTGCAAATACGCTTCCAGAAGGAATGAACATCGGGCATGCAGGAGCGATTGTAGAGCGAGGAAAAGGAGCTACAGAAAAAGAAACAGCTTTGAAAGCAGTTGGGGCATTGGTAGCAGAGGATTATGAACAACTTGCAGAATTAGTGAAACCGTTTGCATAAATAGTGGTGCCTACAATAGCACACGGATGAGACAGATCAAACAGATTTGAACGGATTTATTTTGTAAATATTTTTCTATGAAATTTCAAACATCCAT
>PFLZ01000137.1 GCA_002784795.1 Candidatus Magasanikbacteria bacterium CG_4_10_14_0_8_um_filter_42_12 | reverse complement strand
ACTCATGGATCTATTGTATCACGCCCCAGAGGGGCGGGGAATTAGACCCAGGAGAGATTAAATAGGGATGATTCAGGATCTATCCCACGAAACATGTTGCTCGGTAAGAAAGATGCCGGATCAAGCCCGTCATGACAGTAAGAAGCTTATTACTTGTTACTGTTTACTGATTGCGCATCTCACGCTATACTGTCTTCACCGATTGTTTATTGTTTATTGTTAGTTGTTTATTGATTTATGGCCTTATACCACACCTACCGCCCTACAACATTTGATGATGTTGCCTACCAGGCTCATATTATTGATACCATAAAAAACCAAGTCATCCACAATAAAGTAGGACATGCATATCTCTTTGCAGGACCACGTGGTGTGGGGAAAACAACCACAGCACGCATCCTCGCAAAAGCAGTAAACCTGCCACTCAAGGAAGGCACCGCTGAATTTGAAAATGATAGCGACACCGCAAAAGAAATCGATGGCTCTCGCTCTATCGATGTGATCGAAATAGATGCGGCGAGCAATACAGGTGTCGACAACGTCCGTGAGCATATCATCGAAAATGCCCGTTTTCAACCTACATCGCTCAAAAAGAAGGTCTTTATCATAGATGAAGTCCACATGCTCTCAAATAGCGCTTTTAATGCTCTCCTGAAGACGCTAGAAGAACCACCGGCACACGTGATGTTCATCCTCGCGACCACAGAGCTCCACAAAATTCCAGAAACGATTATCTCTCGTTGCCAAGTCTTCCGATTCAAGCGTGTTCCTTTTGAACCAATGAAAGCGCATCTCGAAAGCATTCTCAAACAAGAAAAAGTCAAAGTAGACGATGATGTCCTCGCAAGAATTATTAATAAAAGCGATGGATGTGTACGTGACGCCATGAGTCTGCTAGAGCAAGTCCTCGCCACAGGAGAGACGCATATCACAAAAGACAATGTGACCATGCTCCTCCCAACAAGTGACGTGAGTACCACGCTTGCATTCCTAGCAACACTGATAGAAAAAAACATGCAAGAAGGACTCGCGTCTATACATAGTGCATCGTCAGATGGCGTCCGCATGGAGCAATTTGCTCACGATACACTCGAGCTATTGCGCATCCTCATGATTGTAAAAGCGACAAATACTTTTTCCGGCGTGGGGATAGACCTGAGCGACAACGCAAAAAAAGATCTTGAAGGACTCAGCAAGCAAGTTTCTCATCAGGAACTGGTAACACTCGCTGACCTGGTCATGAAACGGAAACAACAAATAGCAACAAGCCCAATCTCTGAAATGCCACTCGAGATGGTAGTCATAGAGTGGTGCAGGGATGAGGGTCAGGACGTTTCTACTGTTGCTCAGGTCGCTAACGTTTCTGAAGTTTTGCAAAAACCAACAGTTGTAGAACAGCCTCAAAAAACAGCACCAGTTTCTCCACCACCACCATCCTCTGATTCTACAATGGAAAAAGTTGAAGAAACCATACCAACACCTCTTGATATCGTTCAAGAATCTCCTGCCGTCGATAGTGAACCCACCGCACCTATGTCATCGAGTACGGCAAGTATTACTGCAGAGGACGTACGAAAACAGTGGAGTGCCTGGATGAAAGTAATTGAAGCAGACTCCCCTACTATGGTATTTATTTTGAAAATGGCAACACTCAAAAACGTGACTGGCAATGTAATTACCATGAGCGTAGAATATACATTTCACCAAGACAAACTCATGAACCCCGAGACAAAACGAAAACTGGAAATTGCGTTTGCAGAATTGCTAGGAAGTCCCGTAGTAGTAGATGTCGTGATAGAAAAACCCGATGCATCTTCTGCACATAACCCAGCCAACACAGAACTTTCTGACCTCACCGCAGCATTTGGTGGACAGGTGGTGTAGCATCTATACAAAAAAAGAAAAAAGACTCGTGAGAGTCTTTTTTCTTTAAATTTTAGTTATGCAGCTATTTCATCAATTTTCTTACGGACAGCACCTATTTCAATAACATCCCCTGTCCCTTCTACATATACGGTCATATCACCACCTTTTCTGTACCACTCTGGCTGAACTTTTCTTGACAGCCAATCCCCATTAAATGGCTGACCTTCTGGCAATTCCTTTGTCATTTCTCTATAAAAAGAACGGCCTCCAAGTGCGAGCCCACCTTCATGAGCTGAAGTGAGGATCTTATTCGGAATCCCAATTTTTGAAAAGGGAATGTCTTCAAATTCCTTATACTTTGCAAACCGATCTTTCATAACAGTACGTAATTTTTCTACAAAAAGATATGCATCGCATGCATCCACCAAAAATGTAAAGTTCTTTACGGCATCTACGTTATTGGATGCAATAATACGCTGAAATAAAGCATCAGCCAAATCGGCATGTGTAAATTGAGATCCTGTTTCACTATTTTGATCATTTACCTTAAAGTGTTTGGCATTTCCATGAACATTAAAATATATCACGGTGTCATCTTTTGCATCTTTTATCATTTCTGCAATCATGTACTTTGAAAAATTGCCACCTTCTTGTATATCCAAACTTTGCATGGAAACATGCTTGCCGACAATAGCATCAATTCTGCGAGATAATACATTCGGGTCATATTCTCCTGTATCATATTGCTGTGTGCGAGGGTTCTTCCCAACATCTGGATCATATATATACAAAAATTGATCAGTCTTATCACCAATAATTTCTTCATTTCGAAATTGTTCTCCTTTATCCAACAATGCCTCAATAAGAAGCGCACGCGGTGCATCAGGGTTTTCTGCTTCTTTTTTCAACAATGCTTTTACAAATGAAAAAGATTCAACAAGAGTAAATGCGTGCTTCGATGTTGTCAGGGCATCGCGTACCTTTGCATCAGAAAAACAACTTTTAAATTTTTCTTGCGCCCTGGGGTCTAGCCAAGCTTTGACGTTGTGTATCGAAGCAGCGGCATGTCCATCATCCAAATCTTTTGCCCATGCACGCGGGTCGATGTCAACAGGTCTTAGATCCTTTGCTTGAGGCAAATAATCCTCTGTTCTTACCGCATAATAATCTCTTGCATGAGAAAGTATTTTATTGAAATCAGTACTTTGCAGATCTTTATGTTCTCTTGCAAATTTATATATATACCCATGTGCTTGATATTCCAAAAGACGTCCATAAAAAGGCCCTATATAATCATCCTCAAATGCGGCTTGGAGTGCTGGGACTAGTCGTTCGTACGGAAATACCTGAGCAAAGGCATCATGCAACACATCCTGCTGTTCAAGTGTTTGTTTTGACTGCGGCAAATCAAGAATTTCCTGCATCCCCTCTTTTTGGACAAATGCCTGCAATTCATGTTCAAATTCTTCAAAAGAGCTGATAGGCTCTCCTTCAAATTTTTTTTCAGGATATTCAGCATGAGCCTCACCACCAGTTGCCGCAGCGATAATTTCTCTTCCAACACCTCCAGTCGCAACAAAAGCAGCTGTCGCGCCGGCCGCTTTCAAAAATTTTCTTCTACTGGGATCTTGTGGTGCACCTGCATTATTGGAAACTGACGTGGACGGTTTTTCCCCTTGAGGAGCTTTGCCATGTCCGTCATCAGAATCTGGTAACCCTTTAACGATCTCTTCGTAATCCCTTCCTCTAAATCTATCAAGAAATCCCATATACCACGTATTATAAAAGGGGTCTTGCCTAGCAAAAGTAGACAAATTAATTAAGAACTATCTTTAA
>PFLZ01000108.1 GCA_002784795.1 Candidatus Magasanikbacteria bacterium CG_4_10_14_0_8_um_filter_42_12 | reverse complement strand
TTCCTTCTGGGGTACTTCTGCCTTTTTCTTCAGCTTACAATTCTTCGAAAGATATATCATCCCACCCACAAAGAGTGTGCTCGATGTAATCGCAGAACCGATGCAGTAGATGCAGTAAGCGTGGAGGATGAATGCCTGCACGACCATGAAGTACACAGATGCGAAGAGGCCGATCCAGGTGAGTTTACTGATGCAGCTGAGGAGCTTTTCTTTTTTTCTATCGAGGTATGCGACAGAGAGGACGAGAATCATGAGATAAAAGAGTGAGCCGAGGAGGGCAACGGGAATCCCGAAAATTTCCGAATAGACACTGCTTGTCACGGTGTCACAGCCATGAACAATAGTACAGGTGACTGGACTTCCTGTGAGCTTTTTAACTGCCAGATATGTGGAATCCATGAATCCGAGGAGTGACACGACGAGAAAGAATATCGCCCAGCCTTTTTTTACGGTTGGTTTTTTTTCTGGCATTGGTTGTGTTGTGGTTGTATTGTCCATAGGTCTTATTGTGCATCAATAGCTGATTGAATGAGCGCTTTGAAAGCTGTGTAGGATCCTGGATTTTGGATGCTTTCTCCATTGAGGAAAAATGTTGGTGTCCCGGAAATTCTCATCCTAGATGCTTCATCATAACTGTTGTTGACCACATTTTCTACTTCTTTACTTGTAAGTTCTGTTTTAAATTGTTCGGTATCAAGGCCAATCGATGATGCGAGGCTCACAAAAAAGTCTGTTGGGTCTTGCAGATTTGACCATTGTGATTGGGTGTTGAAGAGTACGCCATGCATTTCCCAGAAGCTTGCTTGTCGTGCGGCTGCTTCTGCTGCCTGCGCAGAAAGCTGTGCATTCCCGTGGATGCTTCGGAGTGGGTAGTGGCGATAGATGACCGCGAGATCATTTGGAAATGCTTCTGCGAGCTGCTTTACGATAGGGTACATCGCACTACATGCAGGGCACTGAAAGTCAGAATATTCGACGAGGACGACTTTTGCATCGCGTGGGCCATCGACATGATCTATGTCTGTAATGCCATTATTTAGTGTTGTTGTCGCACTTCCATCGCCACTGCCAAGAGATGCGAGGCCCCAGACCATTGCGACGATACCAAGGATGACTGCTCCCCACAGGAGAATACTTTTTGTTGATTGATTCATATAGAATGCAGAATTAAGACTGTAGAATTACCCACCCAGTATAGTCTGTAATAAAAAGACAATCAAGCCTAGCTGAGCGAGCAAAATGAGAGACAGCACAAGCTGAAAAGAGATTTTTTTTTGTTTTGTGATGAAAGAATCGCATACCGAGGAGTATGCCAGGCGTGCCGCCAATCGCTGCCAGAAACCAGAGTACTGCCTCGGGTGTGCGTGTACCGCCGTGGCGAGCGTGTTCTTTATCTCTTCCTATATAAAAGAAAGAGACCACGGTGACGGCGAGGGCATAAGAAGCGAGCATCGTAGAAAGTGGTGGTAGTTCACTCATATAGAAAATTCCAATTCTTCTTGACCAGCATGATATTTTCTGTCTTCTTCAGAGAGTTTGATGAGATCCTCCCGAATTTTATTTGGATGACCTACAGCATAAAAAACAATGTGCGTGTTTGATGATGCTGTTTTTACACTCACATCTCCATAGTTTATGAGCATGGGAAACATACCATGAATGTCTACTGTCACATCCTGGATACGAAAGAGATCGAGTTCGGTAATAGATCGAGAAAACAAATTGTGTTGTTCGACATCGATGATACGATCATTGGTCACGATCCATAGATCGAGATAATAGTCGATGAAGCGAACAAAAAACAAGAGATACATGGTCAATAAATACGCACTCATGAGGAGTACCAAGAGGGGATATGCAAGTGGACCATCGAGGAGCACTGGAAAAATAGTAGAAATAACAAAGTAAAGAATCAGTGGGACGAGCATGAGTACAATAAAAAGAAATGCGATAGGGATAAACGTTATTGGGTGTCTGCGTATTTCGTACTCAATATGTTCGTACGATTTTTGTTTGATGAGTTCACCGAGATTCATACAGAAGAAATTAGAATGATGGTCCACTAGGACCCGAAAACCAAGAACTATCAAAGACAAGAACGGTTGTCTGCCAGTCAACACCGCTTAGGAGTGATGCCGTGAGATAGAGGGTGAGAATGGTAATGGCAAGAATAAAAAATGACATGGTGAAACTCACAAGCGTAAACGATGCCGTGATGATCACGTGATAAAAATTGATAAGAGAAAATGACAAGAACACTGCGAGAAAGACGAAGTAGATGAAGAGAAATATGTAGAGGGGAATAGCGACAGACATACGTCAACGAACAATTAACAGCGAACAAAAAACAAATTTTTCTAAACGTTTCTATTTACAACAGTGCTGCTTGCATTTTTACGATTGCGTTCATATGGTCGTGGGCTCTCGGTGTTGTCTTTCTCCCTCTCGGTGTTCGCTCTATCATGCCTATCTGTATGAGATATGGTTCGTAGATCGTTTCTATTGTTTCCATTTCTTCTGCGGTTGCTGCAGCGAGTGTGTTGAGGCCGACGGGTCCACCTTTGAATCCATCGATAATAGTTTTCAAAATCTTTCTGTCCACTTCATCCATGCCGTGTTCGTCGATCATGAGCATGGTGAGTGCACGGTCGGCTGCTTCGATCGAGATCGTGCCGTCGTGTTTTACTTCTGCGTAGTCTCGTACACGTTTCAAAAGACGATTTGCTATACGTGGTGTGCGTCGTGCGCGTCCTGCGATCAGGTTCGTCGCTTCGTCAGCGATGGTTACTTCGAGAAGGCGGGCATTGCGGTGGACTATTTTTTCCATATCTTCTGGTTCATAAAATTCCAGATGATACACATGACCAAAGCGATCGCGCAGTGGGCCGGAGAGGAGATTCATCTTGGTCGTTGCGCCGATGAGGGTAAAGCGTTCAAGTGGCATGCGCAGTGTCCTCGCTGCTGGCCCTTTGCCCACGATCAGGTCAAGGGCGTAGTCTTCCATCGCACTGTAGAGGACTTCTTCTATGGTCTTATTCATGCGGTGAATTTCGTCGATAAAGAGAATGTCGCCACGGCCGAGATTTGTAAGAATAGCAGCGAGGTCACCGACACGTTCGAGGGCTGGGCCAGCTGTGGTTTTTATCTTCACACCCATTTCACTTGCGATGATGCTGGCAAGGGTTGTTTTTCCAAGCCCAGGGTTGCCGTAGAGAAGGACATGTTCCATGGCTTCCTTGCGTCCTTTTGCGGCTTCTATTGAGATTGAGAGCGGTTCTTTTATCTTCTCTTGACCGACAAAATCAAAAAGTGTCTGCGGGCGCAGATTGATATCCATATCGACCTCGATGTCTTCGATTTCCGGTGCCACGAGGCGATCTGGGATTGCTTCTGTATCTTGTGAGGAGAGGATCATATTCAGGGATTACACAGAAAATAGACAGATTCCTCTGATTTTCTGTGTGGTTGTATTGTACGGGAAGAGGATGGGGAAATCAATGATATATGTATTAAGATTTTTTACATTAGAACAAAGTTTTAATTTTTTCTGTTCCATAGTAGTACACATGTCTGCCTTGTTTTTGAGAACTAAGAAAACCTTTTTCCTCTAAATCCTTTAGGTCTTTGCTTGCTGTCATTTTTGCTATTTGATTTATGTTCATATGGATTGTGAGATTTGTTCTTTCATCGAGATCTCCATGTAAGTATTGAAGTAATTGAACTTGTCTCATATTTAATTTAGGGTCTTGCCTAGCAAAAGTAGACAAATTAATTAAGAACTATCTTTAAAAGTAAATTATAAATATTATCGTTACGATGATTAAAGCGAAATTCA
>PFLZ01000029.1 GCA_002784795.1 Candidatus Magasanikbacteria bacterium CG_4_10_14_0_8_um_filter_42_12 | reverse complement strand
ATTCAAGAGCGGTTTTTGAGCATCCCAGATACGGAATCCTGGATATGAGACAGGCAACGTGTCGAGTTCAATAGAAATTTTTTCTACACGATCTTCTGACATCTGCTCTGGCAGGACAATATAACAATGCATTTTTTTCGCAGTATCAAATACTGACTGTACGGCTTCAGAGGTGACATCGTCGTGCAGAAATATATCATACAGCGCAACTCGTTCTTCCTGAGCAAATTGAGAATCTATTGGAAAATTGCCACCAACAATAGTACCGTGCGAAAGTCCCTCGAGTGGAAGCAATATCCATGTATCAGCAAGAACACAAACATCGTCCGAAGCAAGAAATGACGCAACAGCATATTCCTCACTACTCGTACTCCTCATATCAGGCCCTGATGCATACGTACTAGCGGTGCACCACGCAATAAGAAAAATACAAAGTCCAACAAACATACGTCGCAATGCAAGAGATCGATATCGTATCCGAGAAAACAAGAGCAATAATCCAAGAGAAACAAACAACAATGCCAATACTGAAATAAAAGGGTCCAATCGACGAATCAACGTTCGATCGCCATCAAGGAAAAACCATCCAATTTTGTATGCTCCCATGAGTGATACAAAAAGCCATGCAGGAAGCAATGACACAAACGTTTTTTTCTCACGAACAAAGACAAGCAATGCATAGAACAATACTCCCCACATACTTATCATGAAGGGAATAATCCACCATCGCCAGACAGTAAAGAGTGATGATACAAATGCATATGTCGGAGTATGATTGAATATGAGATTGCTACTCAGGATATCATGCGGTCGAATCGCACTCGCATAATACCACCCACTCAGTTGTCCGAGTATCGTCTTCGCTGATTCAATTGTATGCACCTCTGTTGGCAGAATACTCGTATGTGCCACCAATTCTACAGCGGGAAAAAACAAACCGCCCAAAATCACCAAAAGTACCGCCAATGCCCAGCGTAGAGCAGGATGATCCACACGTCTGCCAATCTGACCAAAAAGCCACGCACCACAAATGATAAAAAGAAACAGCAAAAATGACAACGCGTACCCAAACAACATCAAAAAACCAAACAGTACCAGTAGCATCCGTTGCGATCGATGAGGCTTTGCCAGGTATTGTAACAACAACATGAACACAAAGAGAAACGTGAGGACACCGAGACTCACCGGCAATGACAATGCACCGAGTGCCTGAAGTGGAAACGCAATACTAGAGAGCCATGCAAAAAACAGACCACCGCGCCAAGACCCAAGCACCAATCTTCCAATACGAAAAAGAAGAAGAGGAAATGTCAATGACCACAACAGAGGTATCATCCAGATATTGATGGCCTCAAATGAAATCCCTGTGAGCTGCTGTGTGATCACTGCCAAAGACCAAAATTGTCCATACGAATATTTTTGTGGTATGACAAACACTTCTGGAATATCGACACCAGCAACTTCACGCCATCTCGCCTCTGAACCAAACAATACTGGTGGAATAATGTCTCCTGCCGCCAATTGTTCTTCTACGCCGATATGTCGCCAGACATCCCCACCCCAGGGGAGCACATGAGACAGTGGCATATAGACATGCAACAAAAAACTAAACATCATGATAAACACCAGTACCTGCTTTGTGAGCGTCCTTGATGCAATCAATATCCCCAAGATAATGCTCAATACACATATCAGTGGAAGGATACCCGTTGACAACGATTGCCATGGAGAAAAGAACACCCCAGTGCCTTCTGCCTTGAAAAACAATCCAAGTGTGATAACCCACAGACCAATATAGACCCAAGAAAGCCATGTGAGACGCGGAAACACCACCAACGCTTCACGAACATTTTTGTCAACAATAGTATATCCGTATTGTGTTCGTTCGAGAAAAAAATGAAGCACCATACTACTCACAAGTGCAACGACCAAAGATCCAAAGGTCACCAGGAGTGTGGTGGTGTAGAATGTCAGTGCGATTGATTCAATACTGATGAGAAAAAATACTGCGGCAAAAGCTGACAAAAACCAAGAAACAAATCCACGTTCAAATCTGAATACATGATGAAATATATCCCTCCAAAGATAGGTAAGGTACGAAAGCAACGCAATACTCAGAAACATCCCTAACAACGGTATCTGCCATACCAACAGTTGCATATAGAGCATCCATCCAAGGCCCCCCCCAATGGCTGTGATAATTAATTGTGACTTCCATCGATTCATACACTACACACCATGTGTAAAAAGACTGAGGATAGCAAATCCAATTGCAAGCCCAAAAATACCTGCAGCGAGTGTCATGAGGAATGGATCGTTGAATAACAACGCAAACATCGTGAGAGACACGGCGACAACTTGAGAAATCATTTTAATTTTCCCCCACAGATTTGCCATGCGCACTGTTTTGAATTTTACTTTCAAAATAACGGCAGAAAGAATAAACAAAATCTCAAAACCAAGAATTGCAACGCCGAGCCATATATTGAAGTTTTGAAATACCAACAAAATAATTGCAGATCCAATGAGCAGTTTGTCTGCCAACGGATCAGCAAGAATCCCAAAATTGGTAATTTTGTTTTGGGTTCGTGCGAGTGACCCATCGAGCGCATCAGTAAACGCAGCAAACAAAAACAAGAACACACCAAAACGATATGAATGCGTTGCCAAAAGCCAAAACACAACAGGCGTCAAGACAATACGAGTCACTGTCAAAATATTTGGTGTGATAGATGTTGGAAGCCAGCGGAGCACAGTCCACGCCAAAAAACGATCATGAGGATGTACATGATGCGCTTCCTGATAAGCAAAGAGTGCCGGCTCGGTAGATTTTGCTTTGTTGATGACTTTCCTCATACCACGTATACTAGCAGATATATATGAAAAGTAAAAAAAATCAATTCACATGAGACATCGATTTCTTCCCCTACTGCCACTCTCTATTGTACTCCTAAATAGCCTCTTTCTCCACTCGTGGGTACTTGGCCTGGGTGGTCTTGCAGTATATGTGTATCTCTTTCTTGCCCACAGTCGGAGGTCTTTGGGGAGTCACATATCCGGCGCACTCGTTCTGCTGTCATATCTGATTCTGTCAAATGCCATTGTGTACTATGCATATGGCACGACACTCATCACAAGTCTTGCGATACTCTGTATATCGTGGGGACTCTTTTGGATTCCTCTCAGAATGCGCCCAATACAAAAGACCATGCAGTTTGCATACAAATGGAAACGATTTTTTGAAGATATTCGTCATCCATTCCGCGATGCAAAGATCGTCTTCCTGACAATCACTGTTGGTTTTCTTGATACAACGCTCCTCGGTCTGCTCTGGTCTCGGAGAACCGTGGAACTCATGCCTTCTCCCTGGCAAGCTGTGACACTCTGGTTTTTTGTTATATTCACCTTGTCTACCCTACTCTTATTCTATACAGTTTCAAAACACTCCTATAGATCGATGGCACTTGCGCTCGTCTCACTTCACCTCTTTACACTCTATGCCATTGCACCACTCCTGTATCCACTTGGGTACGGATTTGACGCCTTTATTCATAGAGCCACTGAGCAATGGATTTTTGCGTACGGATCTATACTCCCAAAACAACCATATTATATTGGTCAGTATAGCCTTGTGGTCTTTCTTTCTCATCTCACCTATGTACCACTTTTTTGGATAGATGTCTTGCTGGTGCCGATACTCGCTGCAAGTCTGATTCCGGCGATGGTAGCACAAACGCTGAAACGAGTCTGGCCACATATCCAATCATCGTGGCAGATACTCCTCACTCTTGGCATTGTATTCATTCCATTTTTGTCATTTCATCTCACCACGCCACACAATCTGGTTGTGCTTCTTTCGCTCCTCGCAATTTTTGCAACGTTTGCATATCAAAAAAATGGGACTTCCTGGTACATTCCTCTTCTCCTCACCCTCTCAGCACTCATCACGCATCCACTGATTGGGGCGCCAATCTTTGTCTTTTTTCTCACAGCAGTGCTCCTAAAAAAATCAGCATCACGAGTCTGGAAATTTGTATGGCTGTCACTGAGCAGTCTCGGCCAACTCATTCTTCTCCCCCTTCTTTTTAGTATCAATAATTTTCGTACTGGCAATGGACTGCCAGTATTTGGAAATCCTTTCACAGCAATTCCACACTTTCTGGAACTGTTTGCTCGACCATATTGGTATCTCCAGCACGCACCAATACAGTGGGAACTGGTGTATACATGGGAACGATTGATTATTCCTATTGCACTTGTCCTGGCAACTGGTGGATTTCTGTTGTACAAGAAAAAAACAATCAACACATATCTCTATCCGGTTACGGCGCTCGCACTATTTCTCAGTGCATGGCTCCTGCGTTCTTGGGTAACATTCCCAGACGTTGTCGTATATGAACAAGGTGACTATCCCCTTCGTTTAGTCAAAGCCAGCATGCTTTTTCTCTTGCCATGGATGATGTATGGCATATACCTATTTTTCACAACACTAAAAAAATCCTCAATCAAAACACTTGCCATCCTCTGTTGTGCAGGAGCACTTACCATGTCACTTTATTTTTCATATCCACAGAGAAATATCAAAGCACGATTTCCCGGATTCAATATTACACAAGCTGACTTTGATGCTGTCGAGTGGATATACAAACATGAAACACGATTTGCCATTTCGCCCTCGTTTATTCCAGATCCTACACTCACAATCGGCACTATCGGAGAGTTGCAACGTGATGACATCATCAGCGAGATCTATCAGGAAGACTACATCGTTCTCGCAAATCAACTGGTGTCAGCAGCCGCACTCACAAAATTTAGTTTTGCAAAAAGTTATCATACATCTGTCGGTGAACTATTTTACTATTCAGTTCCCACAGGAGGTCCGCTCTATCAACAATACGGCAAGATGCTCTACGAAGGACAAAAACGCGAATTCATGAATGCTGCGATGGATCTCGTGCATGTTGACACCAGCTATTTTGTCGTAAACAGGTACTGGGCAAATGCAGACCAGATTATCGAAGGCGCAAAAAAAACTGCCGATAGTTGGCAGATCATTGATAATGGCGCTGTATGGATTTTTGAATATGATCGAACACCACTGCTTCCTCAATAATTCGTATAGCTACGAACCATAGTCGGAAGGAGATGCGCGCTGCTCTCGGCGGCATCTCTCCCCTCCTGTCAGCTCCTCGCCCTGTCGTCAGTGAAGACGTTGGGTCGAGGAAAAAAGAACAAAATCAGCTTCTCGTTGTCGGCTTACCTACATCCATTCCGGATGATGTTGGCGACTTTTTGAAGTGATGCATTTAGCGTAACGACAACACGTCGAATAGTACGCTTGACCACTTTTCCAGTATGATCGAGGGTATCTTCACCAACCACGACGTACGTGCCTTGCTTGCGGCTCGTGTCGCCACGAATCACGAGAGGCGGGAAATCGTTGCAAAGGCAAGAAACCCTGTCAATCTGGTAAAATTCACCACTCGCATAAAGCTTATTCCAGAGACCGAAATGTCATGTGCGTCGGTGACATACCAATGCACATGGCAGGTTCCATCTCTATGGACACAGTTGCCCGAAGGTGGAACCAGAATGCAAATGTCTTCAGAAGACCGATAGACAATTGAGAGAGACGTCGTCTTGACACGACTCTCTAACAGGGCATTCCTGACTACCTCAGGTACAAAAGGAACTTTCGGAGATCTCCATGCTGGACCGTTCACAATTCCCCCTGTGATTCATAAAGCCAACGGTAGAGAGAAATCATTTCTCTTCAACAAAAGCCTCATGAATTTTATCGCACGATAATATCAAAAAAACACGCTTTTGCAAGCGTGCGCTGTTTATATCATTTCTTTTTTTCTTCGTAGAGTGACAATAGTGTCGGCACATATTCCTGAGAAGACATTGCTTTGAGAAATGTACCCGTATGCATTCCCATGTCTGCAACATCTTCCGCATGATCAAGACACCACGACAATTTTTCTGATAATTCTTTTTCATCCCCTGCTCGAAATGTTATTCCTTGCTTTCCTTCTTCAATAAGTTCTGCAATTCCCTCGATATGACTCGCCAAAACTGGCACTCCAAACGCAAAACTTTCAAAAATAACTGTCGGTGAATTTTCATAACATAAGGATGGAACGATCACCATATCTGCATCAGCAAAAATATCTGGCAATTTTTCTCTACTGACTCTTCCATGAATAATGACTCTTTCATCTTTCTCTGCCTTTTTTTTCACGTCTTCCAATATTGAGCCATCTCCAACAATATGAAGTTCACAATCTTTCTCGGTAGAAAAATTCAAAATTGTTTTCAGTAGAAACAACACCCCTTTGTGTTCCTCAACTTGCCCAATGTAATAAAAATGAAATGCGTTAGCATTGTTTATTGTTAATTGCTTATTGTTTATTAATGAAAAGGTCATCGGATTTCTGAGTTGCACAAATTGCGACTGCGGAAAAAATTTCCATCGTCGATAAAATTCTAATAAAAAATTTGATGGTGAAATCACTACATCAGGAGAGCCCATCAGACGGCGCATGAGCCCAGCATACACGCGCGTAGGCAATCCATTGTATCTGAATGCATGTTCTTTTTGTTTCAAAATAATGCCACTCGGCTCTACGAGCTGCACATCATGCACCGTATGTACGTGACGAATACGAAGTGAACGGATCACGCGAGGGATCAAAAAACCAAGCCCCATCAGATTGTGCGTGTGCACAACATCGGACTGTTCTTTTTCGAGTACTTCTCTGACAAATCGAGCCGAACCAACGTGAAACATATCAACGAGATGCCACACAAATCGAGCGAGAAATCCATGCTTGTGCGCATCTGTATAAAAAAATAAGTTCCAGGGATGATATACATATGTATTAACACATGTCCCTCCCCTTTTTAAGGGGAGGTTAGGAGGGGTTGCCACATCAGTACCACCTTTCCCAAGTGTTATCAAAACAACACTATGCCCAGCATCAAGCAGACCTGCCACAGTCTTCTCTACTACCTGCTCTGCCCCACCACGAGCCAGTGGCGGATATAAATTGTTGATAACACAAATGTTCATGAATGTTCTACTATGCTTTGCTACACAGTATAGTGAAAACAAAGAGTAACTGCAATGTATAAAAAAACACCATAGGTAGTGTAAGGAACGCCCGCGCCATCGAAGATCGATGACGCGGACATCCGTGTGCCAGAAACGGATCGTCAACGATGGAACCGCCCGCTGAGCAAGGTGCGTTCAAGCATGTCCAGGCGAGCCTGCCAGTCCCCATAGTTCAATTCCTTCGTCGCCTCGACGAGACGGAGGACCAACGCTTGCACCTGCGGGTAGATCTCGACAAACGCATCGCCAAGGTACCGATGATGCAGGTATGTATTGATATCGCTCCAGCTGACCAACAGTCCCGAAGGAAAACTGGGGTGCACTCCATCCCAGTGGCCGAGATGCCAGTACTTCCAGCCTTCAGCATGCCTTTCAGTCGGCATCACGAGGTACTCTTCGTAGTGCTGGAGGACCCGTGTATACCACATCACCCAGGCTTCTGTGACAGTGCTCTGAAACATAGGCACGCCCACCAAGACTCTCAAAGCCTCGCGAATCTCACCGAACTCTTCAGCAGTCCAGACGCGACCAGTGTCAGCCAAAGTGACGGCGACATAGGCAGCGGCCTCCGAGAAATTTGTAAACATCGTCACGTCCATGAAGTCCCTCGCAGTCTCAGGCTAAGGTCCGTCCAAAGCATGATATCTAAACCTAGCCCGAATATGCATATTTGTCAACATTGTCAGCACGCCAACAATGTAACAACCTGCCTGCCGGCAGGCAGGTGTGTCAATGAAGCAATGTTTATTTTTCATACACAGCCTCCCCACACCCCTTCCCCAACCCAGCTTGCCTGGACACTCCTTTTCCGTTAGGATAGAGGTCCTATGATAGACGAGCTCGCCCGCATCCCTCCGCACAACATTGAAGCAGAACGATCCCTTTTGGGCTCTATTTTGATTGATAAGGAAGCAATGATCAAAATTGCAGATCAGGTAGATGTTGATGATTTTTACAAAAAATCACATGAGCACATTTTTGAAAGCATGCGTGAACTGTATGCAAAAAATGAACCCGTGGATGTATTGACATTGGGAAATAAGTTGGAAGAAAAGAAATTGATTGAAGGGGTCGGCGGACGAAGCTATCTGGTAGGATTGTCAAATGCGGTCCCAACAGCCTCACACATACTGCAATATGCAAAAATTATAAAAAAAAAGTCAACGCTACGAAAATTGCTCGCTGCAGCAGAACATATCAACAAGCTTGGATACAAAGAAGATGTCGATGAAGTTGAAACGGTCCTTGACGATGCCATGCAACATCTCTATGGGATCACCCAAAAACATCTCAAGCAAAATTTTGTTCCGATCAATACGATCCTTCACAATGCCTTTGAACGCATGGACGAACTCCACAAAGAACGAGGCAAATTGCGCGGCGTCCCATCTGGATTTACAAAACTTGATGAACTCATGGCAGGATTCCAAAAATCTGATCTTGTCATTCTAGCAGCACGTCCTGCCGTTGGAAAGACATCTCTTGCACTCGACTTTGCCAGAAATGCAGCAATCAGAGGAAAAGCAAAAGTCGGCATTTTTTCTCTCGAAATGAGTAAAGAACAACTCGTCGATCGTCTCCTCTGTGCAGAGGCTGGTGTTGATTTGTGGAAAATGCGTACAGGTAATCTTTCGGACCGTCCAGATAGCAACGACTTTCCAAAAATTGGTCATGCTATGGGATTGCTCTCTGAAGCAAAAATTTTTATCGACGACAATGCAGGGCAAAATGTCCTTCAAATCCGAACCAAAGCACGTCGTCTCCAAGCCGAACATGGTCTTGATATGATTATTATTGACTACCTGCAACTCATGAACACGACAGGCAACCGAAGTAGTGACAACCGAGTCCAAGAAGTAGCCGAAATGAGTCGCGGACTCAAACTGCTCGCCCGTGAACTCAATGTCCCAGTGCTCTGCCTCTCACAGCTCTCTCGTGCCGTAGAACAGACAAAACCGGCTATTCCAAAGTTGTCACACCTCAGAGATTCTGGTAGTATTGAGCAAGATGCTGACATTGTGATGTTTATTTATAGAAAGGCGGCTGATAGAAACTATCAGCTAGAAGAAATTCCACCAGACGAGCGTAGCCTTGGTGAAATACATGTCGCAAAGCATCGTAACGGTCCTACCGGCGTCATCAAAGTGTTCTTTGATGCAGCGCGAGCGAGTTATAAAAATCTCGATACACAGTTTGAGACTGGTGCACCACCGCCACCGCCCCCCAACCAAAAACCACCATCATTTTAAATAGAAGGCTTAGAAAGCCGAGAAGGCTAAGAAGGCTTATATATAAACCTTCCAAGCCTCCCCGGCCTCCTGAGCCTGATAAGCCTTATTTTATGCTCAACAAACTGAAACAGTTCAAAGACATCCGAGAACAAGCCAAAACACTCCAAAATACACTCTCACAAGAAAGTGTCACTGTAAAAGAAGGTGGTGTCACGCTCGTCATGGATGGCAATCTTTCTGTAAAAACTCTTGATATAGCAGAAGACATGCTCACACCAGCAAAAAAAGAAAAACTCCAAAAAGAAATTATCAAAGCTTACGAAGAAGCCATGAAAAAAATGCAACGCATCATGGCAATGAAAATGAAAGAAATGGGTGGACTTCCAAATATACCGGGCCTTTCATAAAAAATATAATGTTCCCTCCCCTAGTAGGGGAGGGTTAGGGAGGGGTTACGGACTAGCACTTTCAATGCTTCTAAGTAACCCCCTCTAACTCCCCTTACCAGGGGGAGAATTCTATTTCTGCTATATATGCCGTACAGCAAACCAATAGAACAACTCATTCGAGCATTTTCAAAATTGCCGTCCGTCGGCCCACGAACCGCTGAACGGTTCGTTTTTCATCTGCTGAAATCAGGAAAAAAAGATGTCGCCGAAATTACCAATGCGCTGAAAGGCCTGATTGAAAATATAAAAAGCTGTGAGACCTGCTGGGATTTTTCTGACACCTCACCATGCACAATGTGTAGTGACCCAAAACGTGATGCCTCGACAATTTGTATTGTGACAGAATCACAAGAACTCCAACAAATAGAAAAGACGGGCGCATTTCCTGGGAGATACCATGTACTCCGTGGCGTCATCAAACCTGGCAATCCAGATAGTGTCAGATTTTTGAAAGTAGCAGAATTGTTGCAACGATTGAACAATGAACCAATCAAAGAAATTATTCTCGCCCTGAATCCTGACCTTCCAGGAGAGACGACCATGCTGTATTTGCAAAACAGTATCAAAAAAGAAAAACCTGACGTAAAAGTAACTCGCCTCGCACGCGGTCTCCCCATGGGAAGTGATCTCCAGTATGCAGATGAGATAACACTAGGAAGTGCACTCAAACATCGAACACAAACATAAAACTGCCAGAGAGGCAGTTTTTTTGAATGTAGTGGGGTGTGCTACGGCGACCCCACAATATGACGAGGAACGCCCGCCACCTCTTTCTCTAGAGCAATGCCCTCCACAGTTGACTAGTCTGTAACAACGACGTGTCGATGATTACCTTTTCGCCCACCTAAACTCACAAGCACAATTCCATAGTCCAGTATTACCCGGTCAACGGAAGTTAAGCAGTGGCCTGGAGTACCGGCGTGCTGTATTCGTCGCGATGTCGTGCAACGAACGAGATGAACCAGGTTAAGGAGCACCCCGCAAGGAAAATCCGCCGAATAAAGGACGCCCTAGGGCTCTGGTTTATGCACAAGTCACCGTAGCACAATCACATACTACCACACTATTTCATACAAAAAAGACTACCCTGTGGATAGTCTTTTTTTGTTGATGTTTAAGCAATTTTGTCAATCGTGACAGTCGTGAATGGTTGTCTGTGTCCATTGACTCGTTTGTAACGAGTTTTTGGTTTGTATTTGACAACACGAATTTTTTTCGCACGTCCTTGATCTTTCACCGTTGCGGTGATGGTCTTGCCAGCGAGAAATGGCGTTCCGATTTCAACATCCTGCCCGTCTGCCTTTGCTGTCAAAAGAATCTGATCAAAGGTAACAGTACTGCCGATATCGGTCTCAAGTTTTTCTATATTGATGGTCTGCCCTTCCTCAACGAGGTATTGCTTTCCACCTGTAAATACTACTGCAAACATAGCGATTATTGTTTCAAATAAGAGTCTTGTCGTACCAGGACTAAGACGACCAATACTATACCGTAGTTTGGACAATCTGTCAAGACGCTATAATGGGATAAACAGCATATCCCCTATCTTGAGATCATGTGCTGCTGCCCAGCCTGCAGGGAGCTCTAACACCATGGTAGCATCAGTACGTGGACGATATGAGGTCAACTCATATTCAGAGGCCTGAGGCTCAACAGGTACAGCAGGAGCGATATCCACAAGCTGTCCCTCCGAGAACCACAGAATATCAATAGGAAACAGCATATCTCGCATCACAATACCATGACGCCCAGGATAGTCATACAAAAAAAGCATGCCATCTTTCCCATCGAGATCCTCTCGTCCACCAAGACCTACATACATATCTTTGATCGTTTCTGCCACATAGACATGCAACGTTTGTTCACCAAGCACAATATCTCGTGTGCTCGGCGGACGCATATTCCAAAAAAACAAAAAAACAAAGCACAAAAAAAATACGCCAAGCAAAAACATGGATTTTTTCCCAAATATTATGTGTTTTTTTGCCATATCTTTTTCTTTTTTCCACTGCCCTGGAGCCACACAGCCATCAGCAGCATGAGCAAAAATAGAAATGCAAACGCAATAAGTTTTTGGCTACTTTGTAAAAATAAGGTTGTTACACCAAAGGAAAACGAAATTGCATATAACAGCAAGACGGCCTGCTTTTGTGTCATACCAGAATGAAGTAGCTTGAAGTGAAGATGCTCATCATCACCGAGATAAATTGGTTTTTTCTTTATCCATCTCATGATGACAACACGAATTACATCAAGAAATGGAATACCCACGACGAGCAATGTCGTCATGATTTTTCCCCCAGAAATAATTCCAAGCACGCCTAATATAAATCCCGTAAACAAACTGCCACCTTCACCAAGAAATATTTTCGCTGGATGCCAATTCCACACAAGAAACCCAACACATGCACCTGCAAAGATAATGGCCAACGTCGCAACCTCTGACTGAAACCATTGTTCTTGGCGAGATAAAAAGAAAATCATGATTGCCCCGATAGACACAATCCCGCTCACCAATCCATCCAGTCCGTCGAGAAATTTTGTGGTAAACATCATGCCAAAGATCCAAAAAAATACCAGTATGCCAGAAAAGAGACTCGTCAGAACAAATGTACCACCAAACGGATTGGTGATGATGTGTGGTCCAATACCGACAAAGGCTATAATTGCAGCAGCAAGAAAAGGAAATATTATTTGCTGCCGTGCTTTCAAATTTTTTGCGTCGTCCAGAATACCACCTACCATGAGTACCCCACCCGCAACAAAAATAGTGATGAGCATAGACAAAGAAATTCTTTCTCCCACAAGTTCAAACATATATGCGAGCCCAGCCATAAGAAAAAATGCCACAAATATAGCAAGTCCTCCACCGAATGGAATATTTTTCTTATGAATTTTTCGCTTCTCTCCTTTTGGGCTATCGACGATACGATATCGCTTCATGATACTGCGAACAATCGCCGTCGCCACAAAGGAAAGAATAAGGGTACTTGCAAACAAAAGAATATTCATATGTTCTCAATACTAGCATCGATAGAAAAAATATACCACATTACCTTTCTACACGAATTCTGGCACCTTCTCCTAGGATAAGACGATCACGTCTGTTCAATTTTTTTGAAAGAATAAGCTCCGCAAGCTGATTTTCTACCTTGTCCTGGATCGCGCGACGCATCGGACGAGCACCAAACTCGGGATCATATCCCACCTCTGCCAGCGCCTCGAGTGCGGATTCTTCTACCACAAACGACATCCCTTTTGCTTCGATATCTTTTTTGACTCTTCCCAGCATGAGACTGGCTATTTTTTTTATTTCATCTCGCGAGAGAGAACGGAAGAGGACGATACCATCAAAACGGTTCAAAAACTCTGGTCGATAATATTGTTTGAGCTCACCATGAATCAATGTCTGGCGGATATCTTCCAGAGGAATACCAGAAGCAATCTGTTGTTGCACAAATGCAGTACCTGCATTTGACGTTGCAATGATGATGGTATTGGTAAAGTCAATCACACGCCCAACACTATCGGTGAGGCGTCCATCATCAAAGACTTGCAAAAACAAATTGAGCACATCCGGATCTGCTTTTTCCATTTCATCCAGCAAGAGGAGGGAAAATGGATTTTGCCTGACGGCTTCGGTGAGAATACCCGTCCCCTGCTGTCCTGGCTGACCGATGAGTCGATAGATACCGCTTTTGTCCTGATACTCACTCATATCGATACGGATCATACGATCTTCCCCACCAAAATATGTCCGCGCAATTGTTTTTGCAAGTTCGGTCTTTCCGACACCGGTAGGCCCGAGAAAGAGGAAGTTTGCAATTGGACGTTTTTGGGAGCGTACCTCTGCACGCGCACGACGAAGCGCATTGGCAACGAGCGAGACAGCTTCGTCTTGCCCGATAACTTGTTTGTGCATATCTTCTTCGAGCTTCATGAGTTTTGTAGATTCATCGTCCGTAATACTGGTCGTAGGAATACCTGTTTTTTGGGCCACGATAGAGGCAACGTCTTCGCCTTCTACCAGCGTATTCACACCTTTCGTATTATGTACAAAACTTGCACTCTCTGTCATGATAGCAAGTGCGCTTTCTGGCAAATGTTGATCATGCAAAAATTTCTTTGCAAGCACCACGGATTGTTCGAGTGCATCATAACTAAAAAAAACTTGTTGTTTGTATTCAACAAAGCCAACTTTTGACTCCAATACTTGTATTGCTTGATCATCGGTCATTTCATCGATATCAACACGGGCCAATACTTGCCCAACAGAAGAATTGACGATTGATTGATTGTAGCCAGTAATCGTGGTGGTTGACAATGTCAAAAATTGTCCTGCACCGAGAAATTCGGCGAGTGTTTCACTGACATCTAGTCCCTGCACAGCACCCTGACCACCCGACCCAACCAAATCATCGATACCATCGATAAAGAAAATAATATTTCCAGCACGGGCTACTTCATTCATGATATTGATAAGTCTCTCTTGTGCTCCAGTGATCGTCGTGCCGGCGAGGAGCGATGACGTAGAGAGCTGTACAAGGCGTTTATCTTTGATTCTAGCAGGTACTTTTTCTTCTACCATGCGCGCGGCAATACCCGCAACAATACTCATCTTTCCCACGCCTCTATCACCGACGAGCACAACACTTTGTCTGCCTCCTTCAATAATACGAAAAATTTCATCAATTTCGTTTTCTCGTGCAACACATGGTTCAAGCCTTCCAAACTTTGCTGCAAGCGTCAGATCATGGCTAAAACTATTGAGAAATGGTGTTGCGACAGCAGTCATGGCTTTGTCAAGTCCGTATTTACTCCGTCGAGATGCTGCTTTTTGAAAAGCACGATGTTGTTTTTGCAAACGTTCACGAATACGAAGCCACTCAATCACATTGAGAAGCTTGTGCCCATCTACGTTGAGATCATAAAATAATTCTTGGACAGGAACAGATTGTCGTACCAGCGCCAATAAGAGCTCTGTCACATGAAGATATTCTTGACGGGCATCATAAGCATATTCGTATGCATGAAACAGTATCTGCTGTACATCATCTGAAAGAGCAACAGATTCTTTCCTCGTAGATCCTTTTCCACATGCCTTGGCAACGACTGCTTGCAATTTTTTTTGTGGCAATCCCAATCGTACAAACACGCTTGCAATACTTGAAGATCCGAGCAAAGCATGAAATACATGCCACGGAGAGACAACATCAGCTCCCAGTCGATGCGCAAACAGTGACGCATTTTCAAGAACCTGCAAAGCTTCTGGGGTTGCAACGCGAGAAATGTCTCTTCTATTTTTTCCTTTATATAAAGAAAGGGCTTGTTGCCAAGAATCTACCACACCAACCATCCCTTCTTTATTCGGGAGTACATTTTCATCATACTGTTCTACTACTTGTATTTCCTTTTTTCTTGCAATATTTCTATACAAGAGAAAACACCAGGCAGTCAATGAAAACCAGACAAGCAATGTATTCAATTCTGGACGTCCCCACCAAAAATCAAACGTCAATACTTCTACCAAACGTTCTTGTACAAAGAGTGCATAGACAAAAAATCCCATGAGCCCAACACCAAACAGCGCACTTCCCAACAATTCAAAACGCTCCAGCCATGTACGCATACGCCGAAACGCAATATCTCTGCGCGACAATGACGTCCCCCAAAAGAGAAGTTTCTTTCGGAGCACGACGCCCATACTCATACGACGATGTCTCTCATCATGACGATATGGCAGGAGTGGCAATGGTGTTTGTGATTGAAATTCCATAAAGTTTTATTGAACCAATACAACGTGCATCATCATATAGATTATCGCAACAGGAACGGTCAGCCAGAGACAAAGCATCACAACAAGCGCAAAGAGATACACAATCAATGCAAATAGCCTGCCAATAATATTGACAAGACGCATAAAAAAACTCATCAATCTCCCCTGAAAATCTGTTTGTCCGTACATCGGCGTAAATATATTGCGAAGCCACAACCCAGGAGCGAGCGATGCATTGGCATCCTGCAACATATGAAACAATCCAAACATGACACGACGAAGACCGACGCCATACCACCACAGTGGAAAATAAAGAATATCTAATATGAGTTGAAAGAGGATTCGTTGAAAAGCTAACAAAAACATACAAGCAAAAAATACCAATTCCAAATTACCGTTTACTAATTACTATTTAACTCATTTAGTGTTTTTCACACAAAAGTGCTAAAATTAGTGCAAAAAGTCTATGTAAACTTA
>PFLZ01000024.1 GCA_002784795.1 Candidatus Magasanikbacteria bacterium CG_4_10_14_0_8_um_filter_42_12 | reverse complement strand
TTGTATCACGCCCCAGAGGGGCGGGGAATTAGACCCAGGAGAGATTAAAAATTTCTAATAAAATATTCAAATATTTGTCATTTTATTTTTGAATTGTGAACTAGAAATTTGTAATTATTCCTTTTTTCCAAACACACTTTCATATCTTTCCTCAAACTCTGCAACGGTAAACACATGATTTTGTGTGCCATATTTTTCAATCGCATACAGCGCTGCGACTGCTCCCGTTTGTCCGCAGGTTTTGAGATCTTTTCCTTTTGCATATGATGAAAAGAATCCCGCACGATATGCATCACCAGCACCTGTTGGATCTTCGACTGATTGCGCCGTTGGTGCTGGGATTTCTATCATGTCATCATTTGTGGTGATGACAGATCCTTTGCTCCCGAGTGTTGTAATGAGCACTTCCACATGGTTCATCAGTTCTCGTCCATCCCATCCTGTTTTTTCTTCGATCATCTTCATTTCATAATCATTGCCGATGAGAAACGTTGCCTGTCCGATGATTGCCATAAGTTCTTGTGATGAGAGTGTGGTGATTTGTTGACCTGGATCAAAACAAAATGGAATCCGTGCCTCATAGCATTCTTTTGCATGCTGGATCATCACTTCTTTTGCACTCGGTCCGATGATAGCAAACGTTGGTTTTTCTGTAACATCAGATACATGCAATTTTGTTGATTCATTGCCAGCTCCTGGGTAAAAGGCGGTAATCTGATTGTCATCTTTATCCGTTGTGATATATGCAGACGAGGTAAAAAGGTTTTCGCTGGTTCTGATATATGATGTGTTCATCTCCAGTTTTTTGAAATGATCGAGGTATGTATCTGCGTCTTTTCCGAGAGCAGCAAA
Source organism: Candidatus Magasanikbacteria bacterium CG_4_10_14_0_8_um_filter_42_12 (assembly GCA_002784795.1). GTDB lineage: Bacteria > Patescibacteriota > Patescibacteriia > Magasanikbacterales > UBA922 > UBA12086. The sequence continues at coordinate 15,507 of PFLZ01000024.1, read as the reverse complement.
GACGATTGGGTCGCCGCCGAGCAGCTTCATGGTGTAGCCGATGTTTCCGGCTGTCCCACCAAAATTTTTATTGAGCTTATCGACCACAAAACTCACGTTGAGCATATGGATATGCTCTGGGAGGATGTGATTTTTGAAGCTATCTGGAAAGTCCATGATGTAATCGTATGCGAGGGAGCCGGAGATAAGGATATGGAATTGATTCATAAAATAAGTGATGAATTAGCAAATTTTGTAACATTTTCAACGTTTCTTCGTCTTCTATAATAGAATGAATATGTCTTCTATACAAGTAATGGTGACTCCGCCTAGGTATTGAGGGCGGTTTTCTGTTTATGAAACGAGTGACCAAGCGAACATATCAAATATTTTGGCAGCATGCAAAGCGCTATCCTGTGGCGTTGTTTGTTGTTATTTTTGGCATTATTGCTGGCTCTGTTGTCAATCTTCTCCCTGCACTTCTTTACAAGGATTTTTTTAATGTCTTGCAGGGTGCCAGTAGTCCAAGTCCAGAAGTGGCTCAGCAATTGATTGCTATCCTATTCAAAATTCTTGGATTGTTTGGGCTAAGTTGGGTTATCTGGCGTGTGTTGCTTTTTGTAAATAGTTATTTTCAACCACGTGTGATGCGAGATTTGTCGAACACCTCTTTTGCATACATGCACAAGCACGCACCATCATTTTTTCATGATAATTTTGTTGGGTCGCTCGTGAAACGTGTCAACAAATTTTCTCGTGCATTTGAAAATATTGCAGATTTGATTACGTTTAGTTTTATTCGTATTGCTGTTGACCTTGTGGTCATCATGATTGTCCTGTCGATGAATAATTGGATCTTTGCGGCAGCAGTGGCTGCATGGGTGTTTGTGTTTGTTGTGATGAATTATTTTTGGAGCATGTACAAGCTAAAGTATGATGTGATGCGTAGCGAACAAGAATCAAAAGTGGTAGGTGTGCTTGCTGATACGATTACCAATCATGAAAATGTAAAGTTTTTGAATGGATATACACGAGAGAAAACATATTTTGGTGTCGTCACCGAACGTCTTCGTTATCTCAATACACTGACGTGGAATCTCGGACAAATCTTTGAGACAATTCAAGTGTTGCTGATGTTTTTGCTCGAATTTGGGATGATGTATATTGCCGTCAAGTTTTGGCAAAAGGGGCAAATGACCATTGGTGATTTTGTTCTTATCCAAGCGTACGTGATTGGTTTATTTCACAAACTGTGGGATGTCGGGCGGTATATCCGAGATTACTATGAGAGTATGGCAGACGCAGAAGAAATGACGGCAATTTTCGAAACACCTCATGAAATTACAGATGTGCGGAATGCAAAGTCGTTGGTTGTTTCAAAAGGAGAAATTGTGTTTGACAACGTGTCTTTTTATTACAATAAAACACGGCCAATCATGAAAAAGTTTTATTTGACTATTTCACCTGGACAGCGCATTGCGTTGGTTGGTCATTCTGGTGCTGGGAAGTCTACGATTGTGAAACTTCTCCTCAGAACACACGACGTCACTCGTGGAAGTCTCATGATTGATGGGCAGTCAATTTCAAAAGTAACGTTAGAGAGTTTGTGGCAACATGTGAGTTATGTGCCACAAGACCCTATTTTGTTTCATCGATCTATCATCGATAACATTCGGTATGGTCGACCGGAAGCGACGGATGAAGAAGTGTATGAGGCAGTGCGCCTTGCGCATGCACATGAATTCATAGAGAGCTTTCCAGAAACATACAATACCTTTGTGGGAGAACGTGGTGTGAAACTTTCTGGAGGGGAACGACAACGTGTTGCGATCGCGCGCGCGATTTTGAAGAATGCACCGATTCTTATTCTTGACGAAGCAACCAGTTCACTTGATTCTGAATCAGAAAAATTGATTCAGGATGCGTTGCATAATTTGATGAAAGGGAAAACGGTGATTGTCGTTGCGCATCGACTATCGACGATTATGTCGATGGACAGAATTCTTGTGATTGAAGACGGAGAGATCGTAGAAGACGGATCTCACAAGCAACTCCTTCGCAAAAAACGTGGATTTTATCGTCGACTGTGGGATTTGCAGGCTGGGACGTTCATAGGAGAATGATGTACACGTAGCACGAAACACATAACACGTAACAAAAAAACACCAGCGTATGCTCGTGGTTTTTTGAATGTGGGCGACCGACGGAGCGTGTGCTCGACGCCGGTCGCCAGGAGCAGGTTATCTGCCCAGCTAGAGCATTCTCTCCTCAAGAAGTTCGAGGAGATACAGGAGAGAGTCGATATCCCATTTCACGTGTTTGATGGCTTTTCGTCTCCCATCGCTAACAGCTCTTGATCCGGCAGCAAGCCTGATTTGTTTTGGAACTTCGCAGGTGTGTGATATCCGTTCGAACCCGGTGTTTGCACATGTGACTTCCACCTGCGTGCTGCCAGTTTGCATCTTCAGTTGAAGAGTCTTTGTCTGGTTGATCTCTCTCAAAGTTTGTAGATGAAGGAGCACACCACGAAGTGCTTTAGATTCGTTGGTGTGAGAACCAGACGTAAGCACCAGGTGATACTTGCCAGTTTTCCTCAGGATGTAGACATTGCTCATCCAAGGAGTATTCGGCTGATGTGTGAGAATTACCCTCGTTTCAAATCTCTCAGTGCCTCCTCTCCACACTCTGGGAAAATCTTTCCGATACGTGTGGACCTTGTCAGTCCTCTCGTATTGAAAGTACATCCCAAAAAGCTGGATGATTCTTGACATTTTCCTCTCCCGTTGCTGTGTGAGCCTATATGTAACAAACAACTCTGTATTTGTCAATTGTTCTTCTTTGCATGTACAATGAACATACTATGCAAACACAACACCCAGAATCACAATTGGAAAAAGCAAGAAAAGAAGTCGAACCATCACGAGAATCTCGTGAAGGGTTTGAGATGGATGCGCAGGCTGAATCAGCCGCAGCGATGGAGCGGGCAGATATGATTGTAAAAGATGTGAAGTCGAGTAAACAACAGATGAAAAATATTGTGATGAATATGCATACGGTGAAGCAGCAGATCAAGCAACTTCGTCAACAGTTGCAACTTGCTGATACTGATGATGCGAGTTCTCTAAAACAGGATCAAAAAGTAGTTGATGAATTGAAAAAGAAAATTGCAGGGCATCAGCATGAGCTCCTCGCGATGCGAGATGATCTCATCCGAGAGCAAAAGGAAGAATTGATTGAGCAAAAGTTTGTGGGCGATGTGGTTGTAGAATCAGAGCGGTTGATTGATCAGATGATTGCGGATGTGATGGGGATAGTATAGGAGATGAAAATTTTGTTATCTAAAAAAACTCCCAATGTTGGGAGTTTTTTGGTATACTTCCATCACGAATCACATAACACGTAGCACGTAACATTTTTGTTACGTGCTATGTGCTACGTGTTTCGTGAATCAAATGTCTGTCATGAAAAACTTTCACCATACAATTCATACATCGCAGCAACGAAAGCATGGTTTCAGTCTCCTCGAGATTGTTGTTGCTGTTGGTATTTTTGCCATTTTTGCAATTGGTATTTATTCGGGGATACAGTTTGTGTTTAAGCTTGTCTACAACTCTCGTATTCGCATTATCGAAACTTCTTTGCTGAACGAACAAATTGAAAGTATTCGGAATATGTCTTTTTATGATGTTGGTATTGTAGGAGGCAGTCCGTCTGGGTTGCTCGAACGCACGGTCACGACCACGCGCAATAAGATAGATTTTGAAATAACGCGTACTATTCGAAATATTGATGATGCGTTTGATGGTGTTATTAATCCTACCGGCGAAGATAGTGGTGGAGAGTGCCAACAGTCGCAAACAGAGTTGTGTCATAGTGGTAGTACTCTTTGTGTGGGGCAAAGTGCGGTGCAGGGACATTTAAATCATGGTGATACAGAAGGTGCTTGTGGTGCCGCGGATCCTGCTTTTGATAATCAACCTTCTGACTATAAATTTGTAGATGTAGAAGTCATATGTACGTCGTGCAATCAGCAAGTGCCAGTATCAATGTCCACCTATCTTGCTCCAAGATTTTTGGAAGGTGACCCTACGCATGGTGCGTTGTTTATTCATGTGATCAATGCAAGTGGACAGATAGTACAGGGCGCGACAGTTCATGTTGTTTCAACAGCGACAAATCCAACATATGATTTTTATGATACAACAGATAATGATGGAAAACTTGCTATAGTAGATCTTGCCGCTGGGATAGAAGCTTATGATATTACTGTGACAAAAGCAGGCTATACGAGTGATCAAACGTATGCTCCAACAGTAGAAAATCCAAACCCTTCAAAACCATTTGGAACGGTTGTGGCACAAAATCTGACCGAACTGTATTTTACGATTGATGCTGTGTCTCAAATGAGTGTTGAAACACTCAACGCATATTGTGTTCCTGTTGGATCGACAGATATCTCACTGGTGGGTACAAAGAAAATCGGGGCATCTCCTGATGTACTGCTGATAGACCTTTCTGTAACAGCAGATGGAAACGGGCAATACACTTTTAGTGATCTGGCGTGGGATACGTATCAATTTATGGTTTCAGGATATGACATTATTGGTTCTATCCCAAATGAGCGGATAGATTTGCTTCCGGGAGTTTCTCAACCTGTGTCTCTGATTATTGGTTCTGCCTCGACACATGCGCTCCGCGTGGATGTGGTGGACAGTGTGACAGGACAACCGATTGCAAATGCATCGGTCCTTGTGACATCGACGAGCTTTAGCGAAGAAAAAATTACAGGTGTGGGGACGGTTGGTCAGACCGATTGGTCTAGTGGATCAGGGCAGGAAACTATTGGTGACAATACACGATTTTTTGATGATGATAGTAATGTAGATGTGCTCACGTCTGCCGGAAATATTTCTTTGCGTGATACATTTGGTCAGTATGCTGCGAGTGGGTGGTTGGAATCATCCACCTTTGATCTGGGGCTTGATGCAACCTACCAAAATATTATTTGGGAGCCACTGAGTCAGCCAATCGAAACAGGAGATGATTCAATGCGTTTTCAAATAGCCACTGCATCCAGTACGAGCCCCGCTTCGTGGAATTATCTTGGTCCTGATGGTACTGATAGTTCGTACTATACGGCGGTTGATACGGTTATCTCAGATGTACACATGGGTGATCGGTATATGAGATATACAGCCTACATGAGTACGGCGTCGACAACATATACCCCAACACTCTCAAATGTATCATTTACCTATACCAATAGTTGCACCCCTCCAGGACAGATATATGTTGGTGGATTGTCAGCGACTGACTATGATGTCACGGTGAGTGCTACAGGGTATGAATCAGAATATAGTAGCGTTACGGTTGATGGATATACAAAATTAACAGTGTCACTACAAGGAGTCTAATATGCATAGAAAAGCATGTCGCAAAAAAGGATTTACTCTCATGGAGGCAATGGTTGCCATCGGCATGTTTGCTATTATTTCGCTTGCGGTAGCATGGATATTGATTCGCAGTGTCCGCTCCACAAATATTATTTGGGAACAACTCGCTACGCAAAATGATGGACGTGCTGCGGTGCAGCAATTTGTTGACGATGTCCGCCGTGCAGAGACATCGAGTATTGGGAGTTATCCTATATCCGATGCATCAAGTACCTCATTTATTTTTTATGCAAATGTGGATGATGATAGTGGACGAGAAAAAGTGCGGTTTTGGATCGATGGTACAGATTTGAAAAAAGGGGTCATTCAGCCAAGTGGCAATCCACTGAAGTACGATGGCGAAGAATCAGTTGTTACGATTGCAGAATCTGTGGTAAACATCGCCAAAGGCATTCCACTTTTTGAATATTACGATAGCACCTATCCTGTTACCTCTACCCCTCTGACGGTTCCTGATGATCTCACAGATATTCGTGTCATTCGTATGCAACTCGAGCTAGAAAAAGATCCAACAGCGACGCCTGTACCGTTGCATGTGGAAGCTGTGGTGAATATTCGAAATTTGAAAGATAATTAGTATTATGACTCATGACACATATAACATCACACATATCTTTCAAAGAATTGAGTTGTGTTATCTGTGTCATGTGTAATATTCAACGTATGTTGCCGTATTTAAAAAAATTTCATATCAACAAACAAGGCAATTTGCTGTTGTTTGTCATGATCTTTGGGTCGCTCGCATTTACGATGATTGTGATGGGTGTATCAAGTTATGCGTTGTTTGAAAATCAGGCGTCCAATAGAAAACAATTGCGTGATTTGTCTTTTCATATAGCAGAAGCTGGTATCAATTATTATCGCTGGCACTTGGCGCACAGTCCGGAAGATTATCAAGACGGGACTGGGGAGGCAGGGCCATATGTGCATGCATTTGAAGACAAAAATGGCGATGTAATTGGCTATTTTTCTCTTGAGATAGATCCACCATTGCCAGGGACAACTATTGTAAATTTTCGTTCCACAGGATGGACTATTGCCCAGCCACAAAATACCAGAACGATTGGCGTGCGTGTGGGATATCCTGCACTTACTGATTTTTCCTTTGTAGAAAATTCGGACATGAGTTTTAGTTATACAACAGAAGTACATGGAAAGGTGCATTCGAATGGTGGTATAGAATTTAATGGAACAACAGATTCTCTTTTGCAGAGTGCAAAAGAAACGTATCGCCCCGCTGGTGAATCACAAGATAAACCTGGTATTTGGGGTGATGGCGGTCCTACGACATTTTGGGAATATCCTGTGCCCCCAAAAGATTTTGATTCTATTACGACTGACCTCTCTAGTATCCGTGATGCGGCTGATGCTGGTGGTTTGCATTTTTATTCTTCTGGTGACGAAGGATATCATATGGTGTTTCAGGCAGATGGAACATTTAGATTGTTTTTAGTAACGAGACGTAGGGGATACACAGATCTTTGTAAGGTGGTGTATGATGGATGGTGTTATTCGGGTACTGTCTATTATGATATACGAAATGAGACAGAGCTTGGTACGTATACCATCCCTGACAACGGTGCCATCTTTGTAGAAGACGATGTGTGGGTCGAAGGGGTAGTGAATGGACATGTTACCGTAGGAGCAGGAAGATTCCCTGTGTTAGAAAGTACGTATCAAGAGATTTATCCCGTCGGAAACATTACACTCAATGAAAAAGAATCGGATGATGTCCTCGGTCTGATTGCGCAAGGAGATATTGTGTATCCACGCAATACACCTGATGATATGACCCTTGAGGCAGCGCTATTGTCACAATTCAAAGAGATCTATCGACCGTATTATCAAAATAGTATAAAAAATTCTCTTACTATTTTTGGCTCTCAAATTTCTTATGCTGGTGGAGGAGTAAAATGGGGGAATCCCGTAGTGAGTGGTTTTATTAATACGTCATATATTTATGATGGCAATCTTCGGTATCTCGTGCCACCTGGATTTCCGGTTGAACCGACGTATGAACTCATTTCGTGGGAAGAGATAGAGACATAACACAGGATGCAGATAACATAACACATGGAGTACTATACAATGTAAGGAGGACTTATGAGTGATTCTCTATTTCACACGAATTTGAAACAAAAAACACACACCTTTGTTATGCTCGTGTATGATATAACTGAGCATTTTCCCAAGACTGAATTGTATGGTGTAAGTTCGCAAATGCAGAGAGCATCTCTATCAATACTGTTGAATTATGTGGAAGGATATGCGAGATTTAAACCGAAAGTAAAATTGAATTTTTTGAAATATCCTATGGTTCAGCGAAAGAATGTAAGTATTTACTTTTTTTAGCAGTACAAAGAGAGTGGATAACAGACAAAGAATATTCGAAGGGGCTGGGCATAATTGATGAAATTTGTTCCATGCTCTTCTCTATGCTTACAGGATTACAGAGAAGTATTGGGGAATAGGGCATTGTGATGTTATCTGTGTTATGTGCTATGCAAACGTGGCAATCGTCTCACACATCTGGTATACTATAAACAGTCTAATTATGAATAAGATATGAAACAAAACGTGCGAAAAGGAGTGATTATTGTCGCAGGGCTCGGTACGCGATTTTTGCCGGCAACAAAAGCCATGCCAAAAGAAATGCTTCCGATACTCGATAAGCCTGTTGTGCAGTATATTGTCGAAGAAATGGTAGCAAGTGGTATCAAAGATATTATGTTTGTCACGAGTTGGAACAAACGTTCTATCGAGGACCATTTTGATCGCAATCATGATCAGGAATTTTTTCTCAAAGAACAAGGCAAGTATGAACGCATTGCCCCACTTGTCGAACTGACCAAACATGTTCGGTTTTTTTATACGCGCCAGTCGTCTCCAAAAGGGAATGGGGATGCACTCCTTTGTGCAAAAGAATTTGTAGGTGATGAACCATTTGCATTTTCAGATGGGGACAGTGTGATTGATGCAAAAGTACCAGTGATCAAGCAGCTGCTCAAAATATACGATACAAAGCAGGCATCTGTGATCGGTGCGCAGCGACTTACAGACAAGGAAGAAATGACAAAATATGGCAATATCTACGGGAAGGTAACTGGCGAAGATCGCGTATATAAAGTCACGAAATTTGAAGAAAAACCTGATATCGAGCATGTTTCTCCTGAAGGACTCATTGTCGGTGGTATGCGATATGTTTTTACAAAAGATATCTGGCCATTTCTCGAAAAAGTACGAAAAGGCAAAGATGGTGAGCTGTGGGTGGCCGACGCTGCGCATGCGCTTGCGCAAAAGAAGAAATTTTTTGCATACGAATATAACGGGCAGTATTTTGATACGGGGAATAAACTTGCGCTCCTCAAGGCGACGCTTCATTTTGCGATGAAAGATGAAGAAATACGCGATGAAATAAGTGCATACTTGTAATAACTCTATGGCAAACAGGTCCTGTCAACATACAAAAAAATATCTATATCAGCATATTCTTTTTTTGGTAATAGCATTCTTCTTTTCATTCAGTATTCCTCGCGTTGTGCATGCTGCAGTGATAGATTGGAATTGTGACCCTGCAAGTCAAGGGTGTTATATATTTCCTACTGCAGATGCAACAGAAAAGTCTGAGGAGTGTTTTGATAAAGCTGTTTCAAAAGTATGGGGGACACAAGATATATTACAAGAGGGAGAACTCCTTCATTTTGAAATACCGATAGGAAATACTGGTGGAGTGTCTCCTGTGTTTGCATGTTCAAATTGTGGTACTGATGGAACGAGTTATAGATTCTATGCAGAAGACAATACAGGGATTTTTGAAATAAATTTGGATCAAAAAACGCTTGCAGATACTCGTGCTGCAGAAGGTACAAGTTCATTTTATTATGCTAGATTTTTATTGTCTGCAACGGTGACAAACGCTGGTACTACAGATACCATCTATGCAAATCTTTGTGCTGTCGTAAAAAAACCAACACAAGCAGCCCCGCCAACCCAGCCTACAACAAAAGCACCTGTCGTGGATGTAAAATCCAGTTTTCCTTCTATTACCGATCTGAATCCACTCAGGGTTACTTCTGTCCCGACCCTGTTTGGTCGAGGGATATCCATTTTGCTCAGTGTGCTCGGAAGTATTGCTATTTTGATATTCATCTATGGTGGTATTCTCTGGATGACATCTATGGGGAATGCAGATCAATCTGGGAAAGCTCTGAAGACGATTGTCTGGGGAGCCATGGGCGTGTTTGTGATATTTGCAAGTTACGCTGTTGTGCAGTTTGTGCTCGATGCATTTAAATAGCACGTAACACATAGCACGTAGCACATTTTTAAAATGAATACGAGAAATGCATTTCATGATAAACTAAAGAAGTTGATACAATTTCACATAGCACGTAACATGTAGCATGTAGCATGTAACAAAAATATGGGGGAGGGGTTTCATGAAAAATTAAAAAGATTGATACATGAATATATAGTATTGTCATATCAGATTACAAAAAAATATCCAGGAGATGAGAGATATAGTCTCACTTCTCAAGACAGAAGAGCTTCGCTGTCAGTGATGCTCAATTACGTGGAAGGTCATGGTCGTATTAAATTGGCAGTAAAGCAAAATTTTTATGAAACAGCCTTTGGCTCATTGAAAGAATCAATATACTGTAAATTTCTAGCATGTGAACTTGAATATATACAGCGCAATGAATACGAAAAAGTATTTGCATTAAAGGAAGAAATAAGTGCAATGTTGTACGCAACAATACGAGGAATTGAAAAAGATAGAGGTGAACAAAACTCGTAGCACATAGTACGTAACACAGGGATTTCAAATAAGTGTTATGTGATATGTGTTACGTGATTCGTGAAAATTCTATGCAGAAAAAAAATATATTGGTTTTCTTCTCACTGCTCGTGCTAACTGCAACGGCTGGTTTCGGCTGCAAAGGCCTTTCTCAAACAGAACAAGCGTCTATCAAACCTATTACATTGACATACTGGACCGTCTTTGATGATGTTGGGCAATTGCAAAAATTTGCTGCAGCCTACAAGCAAACTCGTCCGTACGTGACGATTAATATTCGACAGATTCGCTACGAGGAATTTGATGATTTATTTACCAATGCACTGGCTGATGATATTGGGCCGGATGTTGTGTCGATGCATGTTCGTTGGCTCGGCAAGTATGCCGCACGACTTGATCCTATGCCTGCCTCTGTCAATGTTTCTGATGTAGAGATCACGGGCAGTCAATTTTCAGAGCAGATCATCGTCACACCACGGACCAATCCGATGCCAAGTCTTCGTGGGCTCGAATCCAATTTTATTGGGACCGTAGCGAGTGATGTCGTTCTCAGAAATCAGATCTATGGGCTTCCGCTTGCACTCGATACCCTTGCGTTATATTACAACAAAAAAATTCTTGACCAAGCTGGTATTGCTGAGCCACCAACATCGTGGACAACCTTTCTCGATGATGTAAAAAAAATCACCCGTGTGAATGGCGTAGGAGATATTATTCAGTCTGGTGTTCCGATGGGAACTGGAAATAATATCGACAATGCCACAGATATTTTTGCATTGTTGCTCCTCCAAAATGGGGTAGATGTAGTGAAAGATGGCACGGTCTCATTTGCAGGTGGAATAGACCGAGCAACGTCAAATCATCCGACGCTCGAGGCATTACGTTTTTATACAGATTTTGCGCGTCCCACAAAAGAGGTCTACAGCTGGAATGAAAAACAAACCAATGCATTCACCGCCTTTACGCAGGGAAGAGCTGGATTTTTCTTTGGCTTTGCGTATGACTTCCCACGTATCAAGAGCCGCGCGCCGCAGCTCAATGTAGAAGTCATCCCTGTGCCGCAGCTCAATGAGAATGCGCCGGTAAATGTAGCAAATTACTGGGTGGAGAGTGTGGTAAAGAAAACAAAGCATAGCGATGAAGCGTGGGATTTTATCCGTTTTATGACCACGCCTGACAATATCAAAGCCTATACCGATGCAACAAATCAGCCCTCCCCACTCCGAGCGCACGTCGCAGCCCAGCAGGAAAATCCTGAAATGGCACCGTTTGTGCAGGGTATCCTGACGGCAAAAAACTGGTATACTGGAAAAGATGCAGACAAAGCAAATACGGCTCTTGCAAACCTCATGGCGCAATACCTCTTGCCATATGCCGATGGACAAAATGCATTGAAAAGAGATGCACAGCTTATCATTAATGCTGCGACAATAGTACAGCAAACGTTGTAGAAACTTTTTATGAAAAAACATAGCACATATTTTGGATTTCTTTTTAGCATTATATGCGTTGTTTTGTTTTTTCCGGGGAGTGTTTTGGGAGCTGTGTTAGAGTTTCCAGATCCTGCCTCGTGTTATGTAAGTCCAACGTACCTAAATCATTCGAGTGGAGTTGGCTATTTTTATTTTGTTTCTTCTGCTGTTCCATTTTTGGATCCTACTGGAGGTCTGCAATTACAAAAAATAATTGAAGGTCATAGGATAAAATGTGTGAAATTGGATGCCACTGATGATCGGGTAGAAATAGAAGATATGGTGGGGATTTTGAATATTGGACAGCAGGATGATTGGCAAAATGATAAATTGGATTTTTTTTGGATGCTGAGAGCTGCTACCGATGTTCCAAAAGAAATAGTTGCTTTGGGCGGAGCAGATAAAATTATACCGGAAGATGCGGCTACAAACTATTTACCTTTGAATCATACCCTAATTGGTTGTTCATTAAAAGTACAAGATACAAATGATCCGGAAATTATGTCTGTGGGTGGACATACACAAGTTATTTATACAAATATTTCGTATGAAGGCCTATGTGTGAGATACTTCAAATTTAAAGGCTCAGCAGCTCCTTGGTATGTTTATTATTTGGGTAATACACATAATCCTAATCTTGGATCACTTGGAGGTCTTACTTGGACTGGCGATGTTATTACGGTAACAAAAGGGCAAAAAACTGCGTATACGATGACAGTCACATCAGACACTCCAGGTGTAGAACTTCAAATTTCTTGTGAAAATTGTGTCAAGAACAATATTATTATAACGGGGGATTCAGCCGAAAAAAATACTATTCTTCTTACCGTTGATCCTGAAAAGTTGACCGATGAACCTATAGACTTGCGTGCGAGAACAATAGGTCCAGCAGGGGCTCCTTACTTTGAAACAAAACATGAGGTCAAAATAAAAGTGGCAGATGTAGATTGTGGAAGTTTGACTGAAACTCAGTGTGTTCCCAATGACTATTGTTGGTATTATCCAGACTTTGGTGGAAATGATAAATGTATAGCCAAAACATTGAATGTTGATTGTTCAAAATTGAAGCCGGAACAATGTGGTAAAAAAGATGGTTCTTCGTACTGTACCTATCTCGAAACAACGAATACGTGTACTGACTATCTCAGTGCACCATATGAGAACTCGTATGGCACACCTGATGGATACGACAGTAAACTCCTGCCTCCCTGTGCGTTTACTGGAAGCTGTCGGAATATCAACGATCTCTTGCAGCTCGCAATCAATATAGGGAAGTATGCTCTTGGGCTTATCGGCTCTGCAGCGTTAGCATTCTTTGTATACGGTGGATTTATGATGATCATCTCTGCTGGGAATGCAGAACGAGTCAAAAAAGGAAGGGATATTCTCGTTGCAGCAATTGTCGGTATTGTGATTGCATTTAGTGCGTATGCTCTGATCAACTTTGTCCTCGATGCGCTGGATGTATCTAGTGAGTATCGTGTAGTGGATCAAATTAAATAATATATATCACGAAACACATAGCATGTAACACGTAACAAAAAAAGTGTTGAAGATGGATTTTTGTGATAACATAAGAATGTCGGTTTTTAAAATTAACTTTGATACGTACATACATAGTGCATGAAGAAGTGTTGTGTGATATGTGTTACGTGCTACGTGAAAAAATATGACGCCAAACTTTATAAACACAAAACAATCATTCATCTACGCACTTCTTGCCTTCGGATTGTTTTTGTTTCCTCATAGTGCGCATGCTCTAACAGCAATTACGACTGACAATTATACACTTTATTCATATGTATCTAGTTGTACCGGTGTTGATCAAGTATTCCCGGGCAAGGATAAAATGGTCGGGATTGTTGTTCCTAGTAGTACACCACATATAGATACTACATACATTTATTTTCATGGCAATGATGAATTGCCAATTGGAGATATCTGTAATGGATTGGATTATCAGGTCTGTGATGCTGCTGTTGTACTTGGTGCTCCCATGATTATTCCACGAACAGCTGTAAAAGGTTCTTCAAAAAAAACACGTATTTCTAAATCAGATTTCAATTGTGTTCTCAATGAAGCAAATGATATCATGAGTGGAGAGGGTATTACGCTTGCGACAGACTATATTGTAGCAGGACATAGTGGGGGTGCATTTACGATGAGTAGCTATTTCCTGGCAGGATTGACAGCACAAAGGGCGATTGTGCTGGATGGATGTTATGTGACAGATCCACCAAATCCAAATCCACCAGCAAATTTTTGTCAGGATATTATTGCCAATTTTGCCGGTCCTGTAGATTTTTATTATCAGACACTTTCTGGTTCTGGTGAGACTGCTGGAACACAAGTTGAATCTTTGAAAGCTGCTGCCACTACACACGCAGGAACACTTACTGCCAAAAAAGTAAACCTCACACATTACCAACTTGCTACTGCCTGTCTCAAAGATCTCGCTACATGTGGCGACAAGGTTGTAGACGACAAAGATGCAGGAGGTAGCGGTACTTCTGGTGGAGGGACATCGGGGGGAACATCAGGTGGTACGACAGCTCCAAAAGGACCAACATACACAGGCAACGAGCTTCCTATTCATACGGTGAATCTCGTAAATCCTATAAATGGAAACGTCACAGATTTGCGCATTATTCTGGGGAATGTCCTCAAAAAACTCATGGCAATTATTGGAGCGGTCACACTGGTCGTTTTCATCATCGGTGGTGCATACTGGCTCCTCTCTGCCGGCAACCCAGAACGTGTAAAAAAGGGAACAGAAACAATGGTCTGGGCAGCGATTGGATTGTTTGTCGTGTTTGGTGCGTATGGCATTTTGAGTGCGGTGATTGGCGGATTGACAGGAAGAGCTGTGGTGGATCGTAGCGCACCGACAGATTCGAGTGACACGCAGCTCATTACTGAGTATGTGAAAATTATCGATAAAGAAACGCTCATCTGGTCTGAACCAAAAACAAATGTGATATCAAGAGGAACGTTGAATCCAAAAACAGATTGTGTGCCTGTCACCGGGAAAAAACAAAATGGATACACAGAAGTGAGAGATCCAAATAATCTTGCTTTGTACGGATGGGTACTCGATGGATCTATTTTGAAAACGACATCGAAGTGTGGAAGTAATGCCCAATCTACATCTGAAGATGCACCGGCATGGTGTTTGACAACTGAAGGTGTCTGCGTGGAAGGTGGTGGTGGACCATGTTCAGGGAGGCTATTTTCTTCAGAATCAGTTTGTTTGCAGAATCGTACTTCATATAGCTGTGTCTGTACTGCCACAGATCAGAATAATAATACGACACAAGCAACTATTCCTGGTGTTGACACCCCATCAGCTTGTGTTGCAAATATAAGCAGAGAGCCGGGGATAACACTCAGCAACTGCACATGGCAAAAGATATAGCCATGTGGAAAACAATGTGACAGTATCTGCGAATACTGATACAATACTGTTACACGAATGTGTATCCTTATCTTAATGACAGAAAGGAGGTGACACTCATGAAAAAAAATATTATACAACTTTCACAGTATAGAACAACATTGATGCTTGCAGCTGCAGTATTGATGTCATTTGCGTTTGTTCCATCAATGGTACTGGCAAATACTCCTGTTTCTCCACTCGCAGCAAGCTCAAGTTTTGGCCTTGGTCAGAATGATCCTGCTGCTACCCTTGGTCTTGGTACAACTGCACTCGACGATGCTGTTGTAAAGCTTATCAATGTAATGCTCGGATTTCTTGGTTTGATTGCTGTTGTCATCATCCTGATCGGTGGTTTCCGTTGGATGACTG
>PFLZ01000120.1 GCA_002784795.1 Candidatus Magasanikbacteria bacterium CG_4_10_14_0_8_um_filter_42_12 | reverse complement strand
TTTTTTATTACGGCATTTTTTGCAGAAGAACATGGGTACAAAGGCGACATCTATTGCCTGTGTACTGATACGGACGTGAGCCGTGCCTGGGCGCCGATGCATGGGGAAAAAAGTCGTATCAACTATTTTGCCCCAAACAAACGAGTAAAACAACGACTGATGCTGTACGGCGTGAAAGAAAAAAATATTTTTGTCACTGGATTCCCGCTGCCAAAAGAAAATATTGGTGGCAAGACCATGAGCACGCTCAAAGAAGATCTTGGCTGTCGCATCGGCAACCTCGATCCACACGGGAAGTATCAAAAAAAATACGACGCAGTATTGCGTTCGTATCTTGGCAAACGGTATTGCAATCTGACTGCCAAACATCCACTCACCCTGACGTTTGCGGTCGGTGGCGCCGGTGCGCAGCGGGATATTGGTGTGACGATTCTTGAAAGTTTGCATGAGCATATTGATAAAGGGACGGTTCGGTTGAATCTCGTTGCAGGGTCACGCAATGATGTATACAGATTTTATGAAGAAAAAGTAAAAGAATTGCATTTGGAAAAACATCATGGTGGCACGGTGAATATTATTTTTGCAAAACATAAACTTGAATATTTTTCACAGTTTAACGAAGCGCTCCGCACCACAGATATTCTTTGGACCAAACCAAGCGAGCTTTCTTTTTACGCAGGCCTTGGTATGCCGATCATTATCGCGCCAACAATTGGGTCGCAAGAAGAATACAACAAGGCGTGGCTTCATGCCGTGAATGCAGGATTTGAACAAGAAGATCCTGCGTATACACACGAATGGTTGTTTGATTGGCTCGAATCCGGGTGGCTGGCAGAAGCAGCGATGAGTGGCTTCCTGAATGCTCCGAGAAATGGTGCGTATCATATTGAGGACATTGTATTGAAAGGGAAACGAAGTGAAATCGAAGATATGCATCTTATGTAAGCAGAGTAAGCTTGTAAGCAATAAGCAGAATAAGCATTTAGAAATTTCGTATGATAACACTTCCAAGAATTGAACTGAATAATGGAGCAACGATGCCGCAGATTGGGCTGGGGACGTGGAAGGCTGAGGCGGGAAACGTGGGGGAGGCGGTGCGCTATGCGCTCGAAGATGCGGACTATCGACATATCGATTGCGCGGCGATTTATGAAAATGAAGCAGAAATAGGGGAGGCACTGAGCAGTGTGTTTTCTCGTGGCGCTGTAAAACGAGAAGACGTCTTCATCACAAGCAAACTCTGGAATACCGAACATGATCCAACTCGTGTGCGCCATGCGTGTGAAAAGACATTGAAAGATCTGCAGCTCGACTATCTAGATTTGTATCTGATGCATTGGAGAATTGCACAAAAT
>PFLZ01000027.1 GCA_002784795.1 Candidatus Magasanikbacteria bacterium CG_4_10_14_0_8_um_filter_42_12 | reverse complement strand
ACTCGTCACCGGCGGAACAAATACGCATCTTCTCCTCCTCGATCTAACGAATAAAGACGTCACAGGAAAACAAGGAGAACTTGCGCTCGGGAAAGCAGGTATCACAGTGAATAAAAATACCATTCCTCATGACCCACGAAAACCATTTGACCCAAGTGGTATTCGTATGGGCACGCCAGCGCTTACGACTCGTGGCATGAAGGAAGGTGGAATGAAAAAAATCGCTGCGATGATAGACAGAGCGATTACCCACGGCGACGATGACGCAGAATTGCAAAAAATTCACGAAGAGGTGAAAGAATTGTGTGTGTCATTTCCATTGCCAAATTAACAACCGTGTCATTTCGAGCAACTAAAAGGAGTCGAGAAATCCTGTTTCAGATAGATTATTCGAGATTTTTGGCTCATTTGGGATGACAAAATACACATATGAAATACACCTCCCCAAACGAATCACAAACAACATCCATCGGTCGGCAACTCGCGACCATGATTTCTCCTGGCGACATTATCACACTCTCAGGTGATCTTGGTGCTGGCAAAACCACGTTTACCAAAGGCTTTGCCGAAGGGTTAGGGGTGAAAAAGACAATCACAAGTCCGACATTTTCGCTGATGAATGTCTACCCTACTGACGCGCACCCAGAAATAGATATGTTTGTTCATATAGATACCTATCGACTAGAAAATGAAGAAGATCTGCGTGCCATTGGTGTGGAGGATTATCTCGGCGACCCAAAGACTATCGTGATGATAGAATGGCCAGAAAAAATAGCAGGAATCTTGAAAAAATTTGAGCAAGTGATTGCGGTAAACATTACGAATGGTGCGGATGATGCAGAGAGAGTGATTGAAGTGGTGGGGATTGAGTAAAAAAGCATATTAGATTTTCAGAGATTCAATCTTGTGGACAATTCGTACATTTTCTTCGTCAAATTAACATTTTGTGCTATTATTAACTAAAGTATCACTTCACTATTTACTCAATACACAATATGGATGAACAACAACCACAAACACAGACCCAGACCGTATCTGTCTCCAAGACCAAAATGGCTATCGCTGTTGGTTTTCTTGGTCTTGCTGCATTAGCAGCTGGATTTACAGGTATGCGTGCCAGAGGCACGGTAAAGGCTGATCTTGTCTTTGCAAAATCTGGCGTAAGCGTAGAAGATGGCATGAATAAATTATCTTTTACACTCCTGAATAAAGGATCACTTGCCGTCACAAGTCCTTTTGTCCTCAATGTAAAATTGGGTGATGGCAAAAATGTAGTACACACAGTGAAAGTACAAAATCCTCCTTCTGCTGATATAAAAGGATCTCTCGAAAATTTGGATTCCAAAGATGGTTCGTTTGATATTTTGGCAAAAAATTTCAAGTTAAAACCAGGACAATCAACGACTGTCACCTACTGGTTCATCATACCTAGTGAGTATGACGCAACATCTCTTCCATTCGAATATACATGGGATACGACAAATCTTGTTAGTGAAACAAATGAGTTGAACAGCCACAAAGGAAGTTACAATATCGAACAAATGGGGCTTGTCAAAGAAGTACCTATTCTTATTGACACACCATTAGAAACACAGACAGAAACAACGGATGCAGCCTCAACACCAGTATCTGATACAGTCACGTCAACACCAACGGCAACGACCGTAGAGCCAATGCCAGACTTGGTGATCCAAAATTTCAATATCTCAGATAGCCCATACGCAGGAAGAAAGAATGTGAGCATCACGATAAAAAATATTGGAAATGCACCTGCACTCCGACCTAGTACCATGCATCAAAATTTTGGCACCTTTGTTGTGCAACTCTATTTTATGCACGACGATGGCTCGGTATATGCATTTCCACAATATCTGAGCAGCAATATCTACTATGCTACGATGAATTTGGCAGCAGGAAAAGAAATGACGATTTCAAAAGACGTGCAGATGGCTGATACATATCTTACCAATTTTGATCAAATAAAAATGAAAGTGGATTGGGTAGAAGGTTCTGTTACCTCTATCGCACCATTCACTGAACCGGGCAGAGGGTATATTCTCGAATCAAATGAAGACAATAATGAAAAGACAAAAAAGTTTCGATAAGAAGCACACAATATGCCAGAAAAAGAGTAGCAAATAGCTACTCTTTTTCTTTTGTGATAAACTATGAGTACAAAAAATAAGTATAAAAAAATATGGATTATTTTCAACTCACGGTGTGGGCGGGTTCGGTCCTCATTGTTATCAGTATTATCATTTTATATTCTTCAAAAAAAGATATCTCTATCCCCTTTTTGCCAAAGTTGCATGCAGGGAAAACATCTTCTGGCAGTTATGGTGGATTCACCACGGATATTACAGAACTCGCACACGAAGGAAAAGTCGACCCTGTGATCGGTCGAGATGAAGAAATTTCCCGTGTGACACAGATACTGACTCGTCGTCGAAAAAACAATGTTATTCTCGTCGGTGAGCCAGGTGTAGGCAAGACTGCTATTGTCGAAGGATTGGCACTGAAAATTATCACTGGTGACGTACCGGCAGTCCTGAAGGATAAACGGGTGCTGGTCTTGCAAGTAGCTGATCTGATCAGTGGGACCAAATATCGTGGAGAATTTGAACATCGAGTCAAACAGCTCGTCGATTATATAAAAAATTCTGGTCGCAGTATTATTCTCTTTATCGATGAAATCCACACGATCATGCAGACAAAGGGTGCTGAGGGGTCTGTCAATATTTCTGATATTTTGAAACCAGCACTTGCTCGTGGTGAATTGCAGGTCATCGGTGCAACGACAAAAAAAGAATATGAGCAATATATTGAGCCAGATGAAAGTTGGGCAAGACGATTTCAAAAAGTAGTAGTTGATGAACCTAGTATCAAAGAATCGGTTGAAATTCTGAAAGGGCTGAAAAAAAATTACGAACTATATCACAAAGTTACGTTTACAGACGACGCAATTTCAGAAGCAGTCACATTGTCAGAAAAGTTTATAAAAGACAGGCGCCTCCCGGACAAGGCCATTGATATCATGGACGAAGCGGCAGCTATGATCCACGTACACGAACGAGAAGCCCCAGATCACGCCGTAGCGCTCTTGTATGGAGCAGCAGGCAACCTTGCCAAAGAAAGTGGGATAGAGAGCAAAAAGGTGACGAATCTGAAAAAAGAATTGCTTTCTTTGCGACGCGAAGAAATGGGATTGGAAGATGCAAAAGAAACCGAGAAGTTACGAAAAGAAATTGTAAAAAAAGTAAAAGAAATTCAAAAAGAGGAATCAACAATTTTGGAAAAGAAAGGCTGGCCAAAAGTGACTGCTGAACATATTCAGGCAGTAGTGTCTGAATGGACTGGTGTGAAAAAACTGGGATAACACAAACAACTTGTGTAATGAATAAAGAACCACATAGCGAGATTCTTTTTCTTTTTTATCGAAGTTAATAAATCACTGTTCCACGAAACGTCTTTCCACCAATTGCCTTCTTCACTTCTTTCAAATCTGTACCACGAAGAATACTCACGCGAAGACCAAGCTTCTCTGCCATCTTGCTCGCGATAGGATCGAATGGCACATTTGCACCTGGGTCCCAATCATTGCCAACAATTTTCCTGAAATCTCCCCAAGCCATCTGCTCAATTTTCTTAGCATCCTTATGTTTTGCGGGATCTTTGTCGTAGACGTATTCAATATTTGAAAGATTGATCACATCACTCGCGCCATAGGTCTTCGCAAAATTGACCGCACAAAAATCTGTTGAATTGCCAGGCTTCCAGCCATATGCAATGATAATTGGTTTACTCGTATTCACTTTCTTTCGCGGATCACTGAGAATATCTTTATGTGTCAGTGCATCTCCAAAGAAAAGTTTCACAAACATAGCGTTGACTCTCGTTGTCTCTATCCCCATCCAATCCAAATCTGTATCTGTCGGTTTTCCTACCACACGGAGCGCATCTTGATACATACGTGCAGTCGCTCCCCCACCGACGATCAGAATAAATTGATTCCCTTTCTTTACTTCTGAAACAAGCAATGATTTGAGTGATTTCAAAAACGCCGGATCAAATCCAGTTTTTGGGATGATGATAGAACCACCAAGTGAAATAATAATACGTTTTTTTGCCATACGTTATTTTTCTTTCTTTTCATCTTTTTTCTCCACCTGTTTTAGTCTCGAAACCAGACTTTTCTTTCCCATCATTTGTCCACCAAATCCTGTATTTTTTTGTGAACCAAAACCACCACGACCCTGCTGTGGTGCATGTGATGAAGATTTCCCCTTTGCAACACGAACTGTGCCACCTTTCATATAGTATAGGTTATGTCTAATTAATTTTTTCGGAGTGTCCACCCGAGGAGCCAACTGACAAGACTCAAGATGAGTGCCCCGAGGAATGCTGGCCAAAACCCTGCAACATCAAATCCTTTTACCACACTACCGACAAACCAAAACAACAATCCATTCAACACAAAGGTAAAGAGTCCCAGTGTGAGCAGATTGATAGGCAGTGTGAGGACAAACAGAACTGGGCGAATAACCGCATTTACCAGCCCGAGTACGAGCGCAGTGATGAGTGCTGCATAAATACCACTCACAGTGACGCCTGGCAAATAAAATGCGATAGCGATGAGTGTGAGGGCATTGAGAAACCATCTGAGAAGGAGTTTCATAAAAGATAATGATATGTACTTATGGGAGGAGTATACTCTGATTTTTACGCAAAATCAAGTGGTCCTTTTCGAGTTTTTTGACAATCTTCTCAAAACGCTCATCCGATATTTCTGGATAGCACTTTCGTAAGGAAGCTATACCGATCTTTCCTTCTTCCCGAAGCACATCTACAATTCTGCCACGAAAATAGCGATCGGTCTCTTTGAACGGTACAGCTTTCTTTTTTTTCTTGATTTTCGGCAATGTATACTTTTCTGTATTTGCAGACACCCAGTCCATGAGTGCCTGATTCCAGTGGTAGATAAGAGAAAATGAACCCCTCCCCCTAGTAGGGGGAGGCTGGGTGGGGGTTATCTCAGCAAGAGAAATCGTTGCAATAAACGCTATCACTTCCTCAGCCTTCTTCAACAGTTCAGCATCAATTTTTATTTCATCTCCAAAAAATGTTTTTTGGTAAAACTTTCTATGATTCGTGTCGAGGACAGGCGTGGGTTGGTCAAATGCAAATGAGAGAATAGCTCGTGCAGTATAATCCCCCACTCCCGGCAATGTTTTCAGTTCTTCCAGTGTTCGAGGAAATTTCCCACGAAATTCTTTTTGTACTGCCTGCGCAGTTCGTTGCAAAAACAACGCTCGTCTATTGTAGCCAAGTCCCTTCCACACAGTAATGACATCTGCTGTTTTTGCTTCGGCAAGTGCGGTGATGGTAGGAAAGGCACGAAGAAATTCTTTATATTTTTCTATCACCCGTGGTACTTGCGTCTGTTGCAACATAATTTCCGAAACCAAAATACGATACGGATTTCTCGTCTTCCGCCATGGCAAATTTCTTCCCTCTTTGTGATACCACGTGAGGATATCTATACAAAGTTGTTTTTGTTTTTTTGTCATATCACGTCCCTACGACATACCCAGCCGGCGTCTCTCCTGTCACCACAATAGGCACTGTTTCGTCTATATACTCATAGATGACCTTTGCATCATCTTCTCGCAAATTCACGCAACCATGGCTATGTGTGCGCTTGCCAAAATCATTGTGCCAATAGGCAGTATGTATATAATACATAGGAGAAAATTCAACGTTCCAGGTAACGCCAGGAAGATCATATCCAGGTCCGACATAGCTTTTTTTTGCCACTTTTCGCATCATGTGATATTCACCGTCTGGCGTTGGTGTACCTGGATTTCCAGTCGACGCAGGGAAATTGTGTATCTTTACCCCATCTACATAAAAATTCAATCGTTGTTGCGATCTGTCTACAACAACTTTTCGTACAAATACCTGCGTACTTGTTGTAGAAGCAGGAGAATATCCACGCATGACTTCATCATAATCTGAAAATCCGTCTCCATCGGTATCACTTTTCCCCATGTCACTTCCAAACCACCTCTCGAGCCAATCATTCAGTCCATCATGATCAAAATCATCTTCATTCAAACGTTTTCCACCAGCGAGATGAGGAGAATAATCATGTGCGACTTCTATACCATCAAAATAGCCATCTCCATCTGTATCAGGATTGGCTGGGTCGGTATGATAGATCGCTTCTTGCTCGTCTGAGAGACCATCATTATCACTATCAGCAGCATACACAAAGACTGGCGCGAAGAGACACGCCAGCATAATGATTACTCCATTGATAGATTTAATACCGTTCGCGTTTGTACGCATACACACTCATGAACACAATAAACAATATCAAACTCCCAAATGCACCCCACTGAATAATACGCTTGTAATCAAACATATCGGCAGCAAGTGGACGACTATCTTCTCCATCCATACGTCCATCACCGTCACTGTCTGCCAATAGTGGATTGGTTCCTTTTTCTTGCTCTGTTTTATCACTCACCCCGTCACCATCAGTATCATTTTTTAGTGGGTCGGTGCCAAATGATCCTTCGTCTCCATCCAGAATGCCATCATTGTCATCATCATCGTCGACATTGTTGCCTATACCATCGAGATCAGTATCGATTGATTCAGCAGCATCGAGTGGAAACGCATCAAGCAGATCGTTTACACCGTCTCCATCAGTATCTGCTTTTAGCGGATCACTTCCTTTTTTCAATTCATCTCCGTCTGAAAGTCCATCACCGTCAGTATCTGCGTTTGTTGGATCGGTTCCTTTGTTTCTTTCTTCTCTATCATTGATACCATCGTCATCGGTATCCGCCTTTGTGGGATTGGTAACACCGTCTATTTCCTCTTTATCATTGATACCATCACCATCAGTATCTTTATTCGTTGGATCAGTCCCAGCTTCTTTTTCTGCACCATCTTCTATCCCATCACCATCAGTATCTTTTTTGAGAGGATCACTCCCTAGGGTTGCTTCATCGATGTCTGAAAGGCCATCATTGTCGTCGTCCGTGTCGGCATTATCACCGGTTCCATCTTCGTCTACATCAGACCATTCACCTTTATTTGTTGGGAAAAGATCCTGTCCGTCATTATGACCATCACCATCAGTATCGGCTTTTGTTGGATCTGTACCGCCATCAACTTCTTTTTTATCATCAATACTATCTCCATCAGAATCAGCTTTGAGAGAGTTTGTCCCGCGCGCTTCTTCGTCTGTGTCAGAGAGTCCATCATTGTCATCATCGGTATCCTCTGCATTGCCGGTATTATCGCCATCAGTATCAACATCAATATTCAAAGAACGTGTTGCTTGAAATGCAGCGAGTTCTTGTTGGGACAATTCTATTGTGGATCCAGATTCATCTCGAACAGAGACGTTAATCATTCTTGCTTCTATCTTATTTTCTCCCTCTGGAAGTGTGTAATCAATAGATACTTGCTTTGCTTGTTCAAATGCAAGATTGCGAATTTCTGCCGTACCAATATGTACGCCGTTGTTAAAAAACGTCACATCTGCTGAGAAAGAAGGAAAATCATTATTCACTACGACGGTATATACTTTTACCGTATCACCCGCAAATGCATTCTCATCCGAAAGATAGACGCTATTGTTTACTAGAAAGGTAAAATTGGCAGCATGTGCGACAAGTGGAAACGCAAAAAGCAGCGCAATTGAATAAAGAATTTTTTTCATAGATTAATAAGCTGATAACAACATGAGCTGCGCTTAGTATAGCAAATAATTCATTCTACTGCTACTTCAGCAACAGGATATTTGCAAAATCCTTCATGAAGACCATCGGCACCAAAACGGAAAAGCCAGGTTGGATTACTAGAGTGTATATATGCAAAACTTGCACCCAAGGAATCCACCAACCCATGTTTGTATGGATTTTTGAGAATATAATTGAAGTGCTTCCAAAAATCTGGAATATTCCTGATACATCTATCGTAATATTGATACCATATTTTTCTGGCTGGGGTGTTGTCGAGTTGATTTAATTTTCTAGCAGAATCCTTATGAATTTTGCGAATAAACTCAACCAAAATACGTATATCTTGCTGCGAAACGAAATTCGCTGCGCTCATTTCGTCACTCCTCTCTTTTCTATCGCGTGGAGTGACAGATTGAGGCACGAAATCTGTCTCAGTACAAACTTCTTTATATGGCAATGAAAACAATATATGATAATGATTTTCAAGGAGTACCCATGCATACATCTTAATACCAAATCGTTCTATAGATTCCTTACACACATTTCGCCAAATATTTTTTCTTTGTTCATTATAAAAATAATGTTTTGCTCCAATACATCTCCCTGTCACAAAGTACGTGTGTCCATCATACATATGATGCGGTCTATGCAGATTTCTACTGTTTGTCTGATCCATCTCCATATTGCGTTGATATTTCATAGTGATCTTCAAAAACAGTCAACAAAATATCACCCGATACATCTGTTCGCAACGTATCAGTATGCGCTCGCTCAAATCGTTTTAGCACGCGAGGGGACGGATGGCCAAACTTGTTGTTTAATCCGCAAGAAGCAATAGCAACCTCTGGAGATGTCGCGTTGATAAATGCCTGACTCGAAGAACTCTGACTGCCATGATGTCCCATTTTCAGTACTTCTACGTCAAGTTGTTCGCCATACGTCTGTACCAAATATTCCTCCAAATCTTTTTCCGCATCTCCCATGAGCAGCATGTCCTGTGTTCCATACGACAGCTTGATAACAACGGACGTGTCATTTGCACCGACGTCTTTTTCTAATCCCGGGATATGATCATTTTGTGGTATAGAATGATCTGGATAGAGGACGTTTACTGTCGTGCTGGCAATCTCCCACACAAAAGGTTCGTCTACTTCTATATATTCTTTTCCATCGGCCATCTGCGCTTGTACTTCTGCATGAAACGATTGCCAGAGTTCATCATATGGCTTTTCCATGCCATTGTAGAGAATGTGCCCAATATCTAATCGCTTCATCACATCGAGACATCCGCCATAGTGATCAAGATCTGGATGCGTCACCACAAGATACTCTATCTCATGATCATAAAACGGCATTACGCGTCCCAATGCTTCGAGCACACGATCATCAATCGCACAATCGACAAGCATCTGCTGCCCATCGGAAAATTCTACAAGTGTCGAATCCCCCTGACCAATATCAAGAAAAGTAATCTTGAGCGTTGGCTCTTGCACTTCTTCTATTTGAATATCCGAAGAATTTGACACTCCAGGAGCAGACAACGATAGATACACACGTAAACCAACGGTGATACCTAATACAATGAAAAGGAAAACGATCACTTGTTTCATATACACAGAGTCATTTTGACGATAAAAAGAAAGTCGTGATAGGCTAGTAGATGCGTGTGCGAATGCCGTGAGTGCGCGAGGAATGCGGGGGTTTCCCTACGCCTCTTGGCAAATGCCACGCAATTGCAGCCGACGGACGCAGGATTTCCGATCATCTCGATCACTAGGAAGCCCTTGCGTCCGCCGGCTCATGCTATCTAAACAAAAAACAAAACACCACGGATATCCGTGGTGTTTGTGTGTCCCCCCTTCATAAAAAAGTTATTTGAATGTTGCAACGAATGCTCCTGTTGCCGCACTGTTGTTTCCTGTCATGTCAAATGTTCCACATACTTTTGTATCATCCATAGCAACTACTTCTGCACTTCCACTACTCATACTGAGGAGTGCGTCAGTCGCTGTAGGTCCAACTGGGACGAGCATTTCTGCAGTGACCCAATGTGGCTGTCCGTATCCAGCTGCAGGGTTGTAAGAAGCAACGTCAGCTTTTTCTGTACCGTTACTAAATCTGATCTGCAAGACACCTGTTCCTTTGTCAGCACCTTTGACTGGACTATCGAGTGCACCAAATTTTGATACTGCGTAGTCTTCGTTTGAAATATATACGTTGAGTTTGTTTCCTTCCCATTTTGCTTTTGCAAACGTGAAGCTTGTTGTGTCAAAAGGTCCACCTTCTACCACAGACGCATCTGTAGATGTGAGTGTTGCGAGTTCTGTTGCAGAAGGACAATCTGCAAATGATCCAGCCATTGCGCTGTCATCTGCTACCATTGTGTCTCCTGTGTCTCCCCCATCGTCTTGTACCATAGCACCATCGTCTGTGTCTCCGTCTGTTGCAGAATAATCATCTGCAGCTGGCGCACATCCTGCACCAACAAGTAAAAGGGCGCACAGCACAGCTGATGCTCCGAGGATTTTCTTCATATATGTTCTATATTAGAAGTAAATAACACTAATATAGTCTCAAATAAAACCTATCCCGTCAAATGCCTCCAAAACCTAAGGTGTGGAAGACTTTTTTCTCAGGACAAACCACGTGAGCATAATATACATAACAACCATTCCCCAAATTGGCACCCGCATGTCAACAGCAGCAAACGACAGATCTGCAAACCAACGAACGATGCCGACGATATACATCATGCCACCCCATGCGATCCACGAAAGAATATGTGCAAGTGGCAAAAACAGCATGCTCACAACAACAGCAAAAAAGCCAAGCATCATAATAAACGGAATAATCCAAAGAATAATCATGTTGACCGGCAATGACACGAGTGACAGTCTCCCAAATTGAAATAAAATAAGCGGAAGTGTAATCATTGTTGCAGACAATGTTGCGACGACTGATTCTTGCAAGCCAAGTACTTTTGGTACACGAGAAAACCACGATTCTATGTTTGGTGCGAGATACACCAGTCCAACAGTCGAAAGAAATGACAATTGAAATCCTGCATCATAGATAAGTACAAACGGATTTTGCAGTGTCATAATGACAGCCGTCAACACAAGTACATTGCCAATACGCGACATCCGTCCCATCTGTTTTGCGATGAGGACAAGAATGCCCATGATTCCTGCACGAACCACAGATGCAGAAAGTCCAGCAAAAATAAGAAAGACAATAATGCCAAATACCACAATCCAAAACGCTTTTTTTCGTGGAATAGCAAGACTGATACAAAAGGTAATCAGGAGCGTCGCAATGAGCGTAATATTGTATCCAGAAATTGCGACAATATGCGTGACACCTGTTCGAGAAAACAATTCATTGAGCTGCCCAAGCCCTCCGCGGTAGCCATACAGCAGTCCGGCCATAAAACTTGCATACGGCTCGTGCCACAGCGTGTTGATCCTCTCTGCCACTACCTCCTTGAGCCCCAAAATGCCCCGAAACAGCGCATTTCCACCGCCAGTGCCAATCTTATCTATCTTTGCTCCTGAACAGATGCTAAAGACGCCGTAGCGAGCAAGATATTTGTCATATGCAAAATCCTCCACAGGTTCCGGCGCCTCCAGCTGACACACCAGTTGCAACTTATCTCCATAACTGTAGCGCGGGTACAAACCACTCTTTACATACACACGTCCAGAAAGATTTTGTGTATTGCTTATTGTTACTTGTTTATTGACTGCAACAATGTACCGTACGCCATCCATGCGTACATCCGGCTCTGCAGAAACATATCCTACGAGTTCCATTTCTCTGCCATTGTATCTACTGACATCGTGCGAGCTGAGTGGAAATGCTATCTGATATCGGAGAATACCGAATATACATGCGAGAAAAAAGAATGACAGAAATCGAAGTGTGTTTTGCTTCCAGAAAATAATAAGAAAAAATATTGCAGCAAACAATGTGCTATACACATACAAAAAGTCTATCTGTATATCGAAGACAGACATGACTGCAACGCCGAAAAGAAACCCAAAACAGTAGATGAGGAAGCGTTTGCTTTTTGAAGTGATGATTGTTTTGATACCCTCCTTGAAAGACATAGCACACAGATGACACGGATTTAATGGATCTGAATGGATTTTTTATATTCATTATCAAAAATTTTTCTTTTTACTTGGGGACGTTTTCCAAAATTGAGTAGTAAGCCAACTTCTATGTCAGTTGCTTTCAAATAATTTATAAGTTGATAACTATGTTCTTCAGATAACGTATCAACAGCTTTTAATTCTAAAATGACAATTTTTCCAACAATAATATCTGCAAAATATTGCCCAACTTCTTTTCCATCATAATGAACAATTATTGGAAATTGAGCTTCTGCATGTAAACCCATTTTTTGAAGTTCCAATAAAAGGGCATGTTCATATACCTTTTCGAGAAAGCCAAAACCAAGTGTATTATACACATTGTAATAGGCCTTTAATATATTGTCTGTCACTCCTTTATGTTTCATGAACAAATTCTACAAAAAATCTATTCAATCCGTGTCATCCGTGTGCTATTTTACACAACTACATTCACAATCTTCCCCTTCACATAAATCACCTTCTTCGGCTCATTTCCACCCATCCACTTTTTCACATTTTCATCCGCCATCGCAGTAGCCTTCACATCATCTTCACTCGCGTCAGAAGCGATGTCAATCGTCGCGCGCACTTTTCCATTCACTTGTACAGCAATCGTCATCGTGTCGCTGACAAGTTTGCTCTCGTCGTACTGTGGCCATTCAGCAAACGCAAGTTGCGTATCATGTCCGAGGAGTTGCCACAATTCTTCTGCCATGTGTGGCGCGAATGGAGCAAGCATCGTAATAAGTAATATGTAATTCGTAATAGGTACTTTTTCTACTTTGTAGAATGCATTCGTCAACTCCATGAGCTTCGCAATTGCAGTATTGAAGTTTAACGTCGCCAAATCATCCCCGACTTTCTTTAATACTTTGTGCGTTTCTTTATCTAGGTCCCCAATTTCTAATTTCAAATTACCAATTTCTTCGTCTTTTACAAGAACATCTTGGAGATTCCACACACGATCTAAGAAACGACGCACACCGCGTACACCGGCGTCATCCCATGGTTTATCATCTTCGAGTGGTCCCATGAACATCTCGTACATACGCATGGTGTCTGCGCCGTATACATCGACGACATCACTTGGATTGATGACATTCCCCCACCTCTTACTCATCTTGCGTCCGTCTGGTCCGAGAATGAGGCCCTGATGGCGGTGAACGGTAAATGGTTCATCAAAATCAATATATCCAGCATCAAACAAGACTTTTGTGAAAAATCTGGAATACAACAAATGCCCGTTTACATGTTCTGGTCCGCCGAGATAAAAATCTACCGGCATCCATGTTTTCAATGCTTCGGGTGATGCAAATTCTTTTTCATTGTGTGGGTCAAGATATCGAAAGAAATACCATGATGAACACATGAACGTGTCGAGTGTATTCACTTCTCTTTTCCACGTGCCCGCCGTAGCTTTCTCGTCCGCCGAAGCTTTAGCGGAGGTGGAAGCGGAGGAGGGGCCGTTTCCATATTTTTCTTCGACACCTTCTTGGAATGTTTTTGAATACGTCAGTGGCGACTGGCCAGTTGGTTTGAAATCTACGTCTTCTGGAAGTAATACAGGAAGATCTGAGAACGGAACAGGTTTGACACCTGTCATCAAGGCTTCTTCGAGAAGTGCTGGAATCTCGGCAACCATCAGATGTCGTTCAGACAAATCAACTTCTATATGTCTTGCATTGAATATTGATGACAGTTCATCAATGTGTTCTTTTTTAATAGTGACATGCTTTGCATCTGAAATTATTGAAATTGCGTCAGCATTTGCTTTTATTTTTTCAAAATCAAATACAAAGGAATCACTTGCCGTAACATCGGATCGCTCTCCGTCGTTAAACTCTGGACGAAATACTGGATCTGCAAGAATAAGTTTTGCAATTGGTGCACCAAGATTTTCGAGAATACGAAATGCGACGGGACCGCCAAGACTATGCGCGACAATCACCGTATTTTCGTTAAAAGAAATCTTTTCTTTGAGAAAATCGGCTTGTTCTTTTACGTTTGGTTTATCCGTATTTGGAAGATCCAGCAATACAACAGTATGTCCCTTTGCTTCAAGCTCTTGTTTCATCCATGGAAAAAAGTTGGACTGTGCATCACCACCATATCCATGAATAAACACATATTGTTTTTTGCTTATTGATAATTGTTCATTGACAACCATCGGCAGTGGCGCACCCCAAAATCGCTGACGTGACACAGACCAATCTCGAAGTTTATATTGGATTTTTCGTTTTCCTACATTATGTTCTTCGAGCCAGTCGATCATTTTTTCTTTTGCTTCTTGTGTGGTGAGACGATTTAAAAATTCAGAATTGATACTTATCCCAAAATTAGGATAACAAAAAATTTCTTTTTCCTCTTCTTTTTTGTACCAATTTTCAATATTTTCAGTAACTCCACTCAAAATAGATATAGAAGAAAGTCTTGAATATTTTTTTAAAGCCTTAATAAACAAATTTTTATCATAAGCTTCCAAAGTATATTTTCCATTATAAGTAAATTCTTGAATATCATCTGATGAAAATTCTGTAAATAATCCATTTAGGTCTATTTCTTCCTTATTGATAGAAACATAGTATTTAATTGATTCAACTACTTGCTTGATTGGCAATTTATACTTCTTCGCAAACTCAAAATCACGCTCGTCATGCGCTGGGACAGCCATGATAGCTCCCGTTCCATACGTTGCAATGACATAATCCGCAACCCAAATAGGAATCTCTTCGCCATTGGCAGGATTGACGGCTTTTACACCTTTAACCTCTACACCTGTTTTTTCTTTTTCTGTCTGACGCTCGAGTTCTGTTTTCTTTGATGTTGCTACTATGTAGGATTCAACGTCTTCCCAATTTTCAATGTTTTCTTTCAATTCCTGCACATACTGACCTTCTGGTGCAAGTACCATGTACGTCGCACCAAAGAGTGTGTCTGGTCGAGTGGTGAATACTTCGATTTCAGAATTTCGTATTTTCGTACTTTTCGTATTTCGCACATCCAGTACATCAAATGCAATACTGGCACCCATGCTTTTTCCTATCCAATCCTTCTGACGTTTCTTCGTCTCCTCTGGCCAGTCAATTCTGTCCAATCCTTCGAGCAATTTTTCTGCATAATCTGTAATTTTCAAATACCACTGTTCCATGTCTTTTTGGACCACAACAGTATCACACCGTTCACAGTGCCCGTCAACAACTTGCGCGTTTGCCAATACGGTCTTGCAACTGTCGCACCAGTTCACGGCTTGTGTTTTTCTATATGCAAGTCCTCGCTCGTACATGAGGAGGAAGAACCATTGCGTGAATTTGTAATACTCTGGATCACTCGAACGCACAAATCTATCCCAGTCGACAGAAGCACCAAGTTTTTTTACTTGTTCAACAAAATTTGCACCGGTCTGGTCAATCGTTTCTTTTGGATGCACGTTTGTTTTGATCGCATAATTTTCTGCAGGAAGCCCAAAAGAATCCAGTCCGAATACTTGCAGAACTTTCTTCCCTTTCATCCGCTGATAGCGTGCGTAAATATCACACGCGGTATATACCTCTGCGTGTCCAACATGAAGCCCACTGCCAGATGGATATGGCAGTTGCGGCAAGATATAATATTTATTTTCTGACGTTGCATCCGTTGGCGTCGAGAACGTCTTGTTCTCTTCCCAATAGGATTGCCATTTTTGCTCGATAGATTTTGGGTTGTATTTATCCATACTAAATATAACTTACTCGTTTACCCGGCGTAGCTTTAGCGGAGACGGGCCACTTAGCTTCGATTTCTTTTGGATTATATTTTTCCATAAATACTTTTTCATCTGATTGAACACAGATTTCCAGGATCTCCCAGATATACCAGGATACAATCTTGGATAATCTTGGAAATCATGGTGAT
This sequence comes from Candidatus Magasanikbacteria bacterium CG_4_10_14_0_8_um_filter_42_12, assembly GCA_002784795.1. GTDB lineage: Bacteria > Patescibacteriota > Patescibacteriia > Magasanikbacterales > UBA922 > UBA12086. Next base: position 1,264 of record PFLZ01000027.1, on the reverse strand, counting down.
CCGTGTTCTATCTTACATGTTTATGTATACGTTTCAAACAATTGCATCACTTTTGGATGAAGATCTGTATTTGCCATAACATAATCTTGTCGTCCGCGTGTCCACGGCTCACCGTACCCATTTGTCACAATAGCACCAGCTTCCTCGGCAATAAGAAATGGCGCAAGGTAATCCCAATCAAGACCAGCATTCCCTGCCTGAAAATCAACGGCACCAGATGCGAGATGACACACTGTCAACATTGTACCATAGTTGTGGACCCATGAATCTGTTTTGGTATTCAGATTGATAGCCAACACACGGAATCGCTCAATATGATCACCATAGGTTCCTGCTTTGTTTGCCTGCACCATCACACCAAACGCCTGATCAATCGATTGCGTATTGTTGACAGAAAGTTTTGTATCGTTGAGAAAAGCTCCTTTTCTTTTTTCTGCAAAAAATAAATCTCCACTTATGGCATTATATACCGCTCCTAGCCATGTCTCACCATTTCTCACAACTGCGATAATCGTACACCAAAATGGAATTCCATTGGCAAAGTTTCTCGTACCGTCGATAGGATCGATGACCCATTCATATGTTCCTCCCTCATTGATTTTTTCTCCTACTTCTTCTGAAAAAATAGTATGTTCTGGGTACGCGTCTTGTATCTTTTTTACGATAAAATCACTCACCGCAACATCTGCTTCTGTCACCAGATCCCCTACGGTTGATTTTGTCTTGATACTTTTGACGCCATTGTCAAAATACCCTTTTGCAATAGCCCCAGCTTCTTGTATTGTTTGTTTTAAAAAATCTTGCATATGCTACTTCAATAACTGAATAATTTTTTCGTGTAATACAGGATTGGCAGCAATGATATCGCTTTTTCCTCGTTCCCACGTATTACCATCACTATCGGTAACCACAGCTCCAGCTTCTTCCAAAATAAGTTTTGGTGCGAGATGATCGTGATCTTTTCCAGAGGTACTCGTATAAAAATCTAGTTTTCCATCTGCGACCATGCATGCGACATAGAGATCTCGCTGGTTCATAAACCTTCCACCTTCTTTTATTACGTGGACGAGCATTTGTGCATGTCGATCTGTGATATCGTCTTTGCCTGGGCTGATATGTACGTAGCCTCGAGCATTTGCAAAGTCATTTTGTTCATTTACATGAACACGGACATCAATGAAGCTCCCCGCCCCAGAGGGGCGGGGTATCAGTTCTCTATAACAACCGTAATTGGTGACTGCTATGGAGTTCTGTATACTCATTT
>PFLZ01000157.1 GCA_002784795.1 Candidatus Magasanikbacteria bacterium CG_4_10_14_0_8_um_filter_42_12 | reverse complement strand
AGGTGTGTCCTCGGCCTGCGTAGGCTCCGGCTCACACTTGAACAAGAACACACCTTCTTGGATACAGTTTCAGGGCATTGCCCTGTACATATGCAAAAAAAAGGCTCGTTTCCCGAAAGGAAGACGGGTTTTTTGTTTGTTACGTTTTCCACAGCTATGGTAATACGTATATTATATATGTAAAGTATGCTATACTTTTTATACAATTCTTTTACTTATTTTATTATACTTGTATGATGGCAAAATCATGTGGATGCTTGGCATCCAAAGTACTCGACGTACTCGTTGTTATCGGTGCACTCAACTGGGGTTTGGTCGGCCTCGGTGGATTTTTTGGTGGGGGCAACTGGAATGTTGTCAACCTGCTTTTTGGCAGCTGGGCATGGCTTGAATGGCTTATCTACGTGCTCGTTGGTGTTGCTGGTGTCATAACGCTAGTAGGAGGATGCAAGTGTAGCAAATGCAAAGCGTGTAACAACGGAGGCATGATGAAAAATGATAGCACCACGACTGTATAAAGATTGTGTAAAAAAAAACATCTTTCCGAGAGGAAGATGTTTTTTGTTTGCGTGTTCTTCGGATGTTTGTTACTCTAGTGAGTACTCTTAGTATCGTATTATGAATTATATATCATTATTGTGCGAATATGCTGTTTTTAGCAATTCATTGTATGCCTATATACTGGCTATGCTGGTAGCCTGTGGCATCATCCTTGCGTCAAAAGTATTTGAAAAAATTATCCTCGTGCGCCTCAAGGCATTGTCAAAAAAGACAAAAACACATGTTGATGATATTCTCATTGATGCTATTCATGAGATGGGGAACATTTTTTATATTGTGCTTGGTTTGTATATTGGATCGCGTTTTTTAGTCGTAGATGCGAGTATTGCAAAGAGTATACATATTATTTTTGTCGTCGTGGCAACGTACCAAATTGTTCGTGCATTGCAGATTGTTATTCGGTTTGCACTAGAACAATATGCGTCAAAGAATGATAACCCTGCTTCGAGTGAATCGATGATTCATCTTGGGATGCTCTTTGTTCGGATTGGCCTGTGGTCTATAGCCTTCCTCTTTGTCCTTTCTAATCTTGGTATTGATATCACGGCGCTTGTCGCAAGCCTTGGTATTGGGAGTCTTGCTATTGCTCTGGCACTGCAAAATATTCTGAGTGACATGTTTAGTTCTTTTTCTATTTATGCTGACAAGCCATTTGAAATAGGAGATTATATTGTTATTGGGACAGACTCTGGAACGGTCAAAAAAATTGGTCTCAAAACAACACGTATCACGTCATTGCAAGGAGAAGAGTTGGTCGTATCCAATAAAGAATTGACGACGGTACGCGTACAAAATTATAAAAAAATGCAACGAAGACGTGTAGCATTTACGTTTGGTGTTGTGTACCAAACATCAAAAAAACAATTGGAAGCAATTCCTACTATTGTGGAAACGATTGTTTCTTCTGTCGATCATCTCGAATTTGATCGTTGTCATTTTCATGAATTTGGTGATTCGGCATTATTATTCGACGTGGTATATTTTGTTGATACCAGAGAATATAGTACATATATTGATACTCGCGAAACATTCAATCTTGCACTGTTTGAAACATTTGAAAAGCAAAGTATTTCCTTTGCCTATCCCACACAGACGGTGTTTGTTCAAAAATAAACAACGCATACAACATGCAAAAACATTCCTTTTCCAGAGGAATGTTTTTGTATATACAGGTTTGTATGTTATCTCTGTGCTGAAAATTGGTTCATGCCTCGACCTCCTTTCATCATGCCCATTCCGTCATGTTGTCCCTGACCATTTCTTTGTCCTGCGGGAATACCTAGTTCATCCGCAATAGATTTTGCGCCGTCCCAATCTCCTGCTCGCATGAGGTCATGCATTTCGGCAAATTGTGGGAAATTTGTTTCATTGATGTGATCGAGGAATGGGGCATCTGTTCCCACTGCCTTTACAAATGCTGCATAATCTCTAGTATCAATGGCTTTGTCGACTGCCTCACGGCGAGTATCTCTTTCTTGACGATGCTCTACCATATCATTAAATTGAGTTTCACTCACACGTGTGGCTATATTGGAGTCAGTTCCATGTGCGTTGATAAATGCTGTGTAATCACCAGCTTCGAGTGCTGTATCGACTGCTGTCCGTTGTTCTGCTGTCAATTGTTGTCCTCGGTCACCACGGTGTTCTTGAGCAAACGCTCGTTCATGAGTAGCGGGTGTTCCTTGTGCAGAGGCTCTCCCTTGTGCGTTTGCAAGGCCGATTCCTATAGTTGCGACAGCAAAGAGAATGGCTGCAGTTGTTGTTATTTGTGCCTTTTTCATATTGGATATGAATTATTGAATAGAGATTGTTGTTCTTGGGCCCTTCTGTTATGTACTACGCGCTTTTCTCAATTTTCTTTCAAAAAAAGAGGTACTCTCTGTGGAGTACCTCTTTTTTGGCTTAGTCTTCATATTCTTCACCATGTAATGGTATTGGTAGAAGTTGTCTCTCACGTTTTTTCCATCCAGGGTCAAGACCCATGGTATTAAAAGGAAGAATGACATGGGCGAGAAATTCATGTTCTTCTGTCTCAACATCTTCTGTTTCTTTCCCCAGCGCGCGTATACGGTCTTGTAGGTGGATTCCTGTTGGAGGAAGGATCGTCGTTGGCTCTACTATGACAATCCATCTTCCTTCGAGGAGTGGGTTTTCTACATATACACGAGTGGTAGAAGAAGATGTCGCTTCAATAATAATCACACGACCAGTCAGTATGCCTTTTTCTGGATGACTCAATGCTTTGAGTCGAGGATTGAAGATATGCGCTTGGCCTGGATGTGTCTTTGTGATCAGTGTGTCAATTTTTTGACCGACACCTATGAAATGAAGTCCCAACCCGAGCAAGATACTTGTACCGAGTGCTGCAAAGACCAGTGGCAGAGATGTATATTTGTACCCTCGTTTTGTATGACGAATATCGATATACAGTAATACGAGCATGAGGAGGAAAATAGCAATCCAGAGATAGGGAAGTGTGGAAAAAAGATGTGTTATTTTTGATTCATTCAATTCGTTGTAAATATCCCAGTCATTTTTTGTAAACAGGAAGACCATTGACGCGACGCCAAAAGATCCTAGGACAAGAAGAAAGCCAGAGAGTATCCACAACCCATATGTACGAAACAAAAATTTCCACGCAGGAATTGGTGTAATTTGCTTTTCTTCTATAGTGTCTAGAATTTTTTGTTTGATATCCATATGATTATGGCGTAAGTATGATATTCGATGTTTTGACGATCTCTTGCAATTGCTTTTTTGCTCTGTTTATTCTGGTGCCTACTGTCTTGATGGGCATTTTGAGGATATCGGATATTTCTTGGTAACTTTTTTCTTCGAGATACCTGAGAATCAAGACATCTTTATATTTTGGTCCTAGGCTACTCAGGACTTCTTGGAGTTGCTGTTGGAGAGCCTCTCGGTCGATGTCATCAACAATATTTATATCAGCTGTTATATTTTGGAGATAGAGTGTGCCATCTTCTTCTTTGATCGTTTGTGGTCTCACAGAGCGTTTGCGAAAATGGCTAATGGTTTCATTATGGGCAATACGGTAGATCCATGATGAAAAAGAAAGTAATGGGTCGAAATTGTGTACGTAGCGATATGCTTTCAAAAATGTTTCTTGCAGAATATCTTCACATTCTTCATGACTAGCGTCTGTGATACGACGAATATAGCGATAGAGCTTTTGCTCATATCGCCCGACAAGTGCTCCAAATGCGTCGTGATCAGTCGCAGAGAGAAGAGCAAGGGATTCATCTGTTTGGTCTGAATAATCAGTCATGGGGAGAGTATACACACTTTTCCTGTATCATGTAATACGTATGGATTACGTCCTTTCTTTCGTTTTCAAACATAAAGAAAAACGCTTGGTAGAGCGTTTTTCTTAGTGTAGCTGTTTGTTAGACTTTGCGTCCTGAACGCTTGCGGTCATTTTCTGTCAGGAGTTGTTTTCGAATACGAATATTGAGTGGGGTAATTTCAA
>PFLZ01000065.1 GCA_002784795.1 Candidatus Magasanikbacteria bacterium CG_4_10_14_0_8_um_filter_42_12 | reverse complement strand
GCCTTCCTGTAGTTCGGCAGCAGCAAAGGCAGGCTTTATACTAGATCCAGATGGAAATGCACCAGAGATAGCTCTGTTAAACAACGGTTGATTTTCATTTGAGAGATAGGATTGGTATGTGTTGGTATCAATACCACCTGAAAAATCATTGCTATCAAAACTTGGCAAACTGACAAGGGCAGTAATAGATCCATCTCGAGGATCCATAGCAATAGCAGATGCTCTAAAAAATCCGCCAGTGTCGAGCGCCTTTTGGAGATAATACTCAAGGGCTTTTTGGATATGGACATCTATACTCATCACAACATGACTTCCTGGTACAGGAGGGTCTTCAGTGAGCACTTTTTGTTCTTTACCAAAGGAATCTACTTCTATTCTTTTGACGCCATATGTTCCTCTCAAAAATGTTTCATATGTTTTTTCTACACCACTCTTTCCAATCGTATCCGAAGGGAGATAGCCAGCATCATAAAGTGTATCAAGTTCTTCTGGACTGAGTTTTCCTTGGTAGCCCAGAATATGTGACATGCTAAGTGGCAGATTACTTTCTCCATCGTCAGTTTCCTCTACATAGAGTCGCTTGCTTCCTCGTTGGATATGAATACCCGGTATATCTGCAGCCGCAATATAAATATTCATGGCAGTATCATAATCCAAATCATCCTGAATAATAATAGATTCATAACTATAAGAGCCATATCGTTCTATCGTTTCAGCGATTTCTTCTACTGGCGTATTTGTGAGCAAGGCAACACGAGCAACAACATCACTACGCTCTGCTTCATTTCGTGGCAAATCCTGTGGGACGAGAGCAAGAGCAAAGTTTGGAATATTTTTTATGAGTTGTATATTATTTGTATCAAAAATAAGCCCTCGTTCTGCTGGAATAGGGAGAAACCGTTGTCTATTTCCTTCTGCTGCTTCTCTATATACGACACCACGCACTACCTGGAGATAGCCAACACGGAATATCAAAAATAAAAAGGTGAGACTAACAATCAATATAAACGCAAAAATACGTCGTGAGCGGATACTTTCGCTTACAAAATTTCTGGTACCAAAATTTCCATCACCTGATGTGGGGTGTGCATCTTCTATCCACGCGGTATCACTCAGGATAGGGACGGATAATGAATCATCCAGTGGAGTATGAAATAGTGGCATGTTTTCTTTTTCTGACACACAAAGAGTATTAATATGTTTTTTTTCTCCTTTGCAAGAAAAAAATAAGGCTTAGGAGTACCAGCTGTGTTACCAAAAATTCTATACCAAATACTTGCAACGACCAAGATGGCAACACCAGACTATCATGTTTTGTGAGTACACCAACAATGACATCATAGACCACGGTCATCACTCGATACGAGAGCAGTGTAATAGCTCCCAAGAGCATAGCGGTATAAAGTGATTGATTGGTAAATAAAAATCGATGACACCAATACACAACAAATGCACTGAGTACCCCAGGGACAAGCATATCACCAAAGAGTGACGATGGGACCAAAATTTCTAACAAAAAAAAGAGACCAAACATGTACCAGACAATATGTCTTTTTTCCTTTACAAAGAGATACACCACAATGATGACGGTAGGCACATGCATGGCAGACAGCGGAAAAGGGAGCACATAACTTACTGCAAATTGTATGAAGACCAGCAATACAAGGAAGACTATATGTTGTACTATGCTGAAAAATGATTTCATGTATGTGAAGAATCAACAACAATAGAAAGTATTTGGAGTGTATTTGGTGCAGCGAGTGGTGACAGTACCGCACTTTGAAATGGTTCGTATGGTTCTTTTTCTATTGCTTCTACCGTACCAATAGGTAATCCATACGGAATCTCAGGAGAAAGACCAGAGGTAACCACAATATCACCCGCAACCACTTTTTCATTTTGTGGGATAAAGTTCATACGAATACTTTTTCCATACCCTCCCTCGGCAATACCAATAGTCTTTTCTTCGTTCAGGAGTGCCGCCCCAACTTTTGTGCGTCCATCATCGAGCAGTCGCACGGTGACAATATTTCCTTCGACAGCTGCTACTGTGCCAATAAATATTCCCTCTTGTGTGATCGCCGGAGAGCCAAGTGGAATGGTCTCATCTGCATGTTCAAAATAAAGCAACACGGTACTTTCAAACGGATCAATTTGTTTGCCGGTCACGCGAGCGGTGTAGTATGTCCAATTTTTTTCTGAAAAAAACTGCAGTTGCTGAATCAAATTTTGATTTTCTTGTTGCAATTGGATTATCTCAGATCGATCCACAACTTGCTTTGTATACAACTCTTGCAATGCAATATATGCGCTTTGCAATTCTTCACCTGTGAATGTTTCACTAAGAGTGTCATCTCCCTGCAACACATGTACGGTATAGAGTGCGCCACTTCCTTTATAAAACAATTTTGTCAGAGGATCTTCAATAAATCTGAGTGCACCAACAACATGCAGTATGATGACCACAAGGAGTACTCCGATCAACAAAAAAAGTGATCTGAAAAAACGAACATTCTGCATACGATACAACGATTGCTAGGTATTAGACAGCTCTTGCGGAAGGAAGTTCTATCTCTTTCAAGAGTTCCCGATCTTCGAGAAGAATCCCAGTTCCACGAACAACATCGGTGAGTGGATCACTCGACACACGCACAGGTATTTCTATTGCACGTGCGATGATAGTATCAAACCCGCGAAGCATAGCACCACCGCCTGTGAGCAAGACACCACGCTCATGAATGTCAGCCGTCAATTCAGGAGGTGTTTGTTCGAGTGTTGCTTTGACTAGAGTAATAATAGTATTGACCGAGCGTTCTAACGCTTCGTGAATATGTTCATTTGTTACCATGATCTCTCGTGGCAACCCACTGACCACATCACGTCCACGCATAGGGAATTCCATCCGTTCTGGAGAAAGAATCGCCGAGCCGATTTTTATCTTCATCTGTTCTGCATACGTTTCTCCGATCAGCAGATTGAATACTTCACGTGCATACTGAACAATATTTTTATTCATTTCATCTCCTGCCGTCTCGGTAGACTTCCATGTCACAATACCACTGAGTGAAATAACCGCAACATCTGTATTTCCTCCCCCTATATCAATGATCATGTTTCCGATAGGATCCTGTATCGGCATTCGTACGCCAATTGCAGCAGCCATAGGCTCTTGGACCACATGTACTTCTTTTGCACCTGCTGCGACAGCCGCATCCTCTACTGCTTTTACTTCTACCTCTGTGACTTCGAGTGGCACACAGACGACGATGCGAGGACGTGTCATAAATGAACGGCTATCTTCGTGCACTTTATCAATAAAATATTTCAACATTTTTTCTGTCACTTCGTAATCAGAAATAATACCGTGAGACAATGGACGTGTCACCGTAATATGTGGGGGCGTTTTGCCGAGCATGTACTTTGCTTCATTGCCAACAGCAAGAATCTGGCCTGTTTTGTTGTGAATAGCCACAACAGAAGGTTCATCGATCACAATCCCCTTTTCTGGGATGAACACGAGCGTATTTGCCGTGCCGAGATCAATGCCTATATCACGACTAAATCGTTGTGTGAGATTTTTGAACATACTTATTGTATTGCTGTCAGGACATCCGTATAAAAAATATGTGTTTCTTCACCAGACTGTCTATATTTGAACTCTACTTGATTATTTTCAAGTGATCGTGGACTAATAACAATACGAAGAGGAATACCAATGAGATCGCTATCTGCAAATTTTTCTCCTGGTCGTGCGTCTCGGTCATCATACAAGACTTCTACTCCTGCTGTTTGCAATTGCTTATACAATGCATCTGCTTTTGCGACATCTTCAGATTCTTTGCAGAGAGAAACAAGATGCACTTGAAATGGTGCTACTTCGTTTGGCCATATGATACCTTTCTCATCAGAAAAATGTTCCACGATGACACCCATCAGTCGGGTAATACCAATGCCATATGAACCGAGGTGTACTGGGACAGATTGTCCTTCTGCGCCAACAATAGACAATCCCAGCTGCTCACATTTGACCGTACCAAAATTGAAAATGTTTCCGACTTCAGCTGTTTTTACCTTTTCGAGTTCATCTTTTGTGACACCCAGTTCTTTCAGTACCGTATCGCTTAGGACTTCTTCGTTGATCGCAATATGTTTTTCGCGATTCACGTAGATCACGTCTTCACCAGCATCTGTAATTGTTTGAAATTCATGACTAAATTGTGTAAATGCTCCTCCTGTCGCAAACGTCACATACGTATCATCACCAAGTCCAACTCGAGCAAATACTTTCAAATATGCTTCGATGACAGCGTCATAAAATGTTTGATGTTGCTCTGCATTCAAAGAATATGAATACATGTCTTTCATGATAAATTCTCTCCCACGCATGATACCACTTTTTGCTCGCAATTCATTACGAAGTTTTGTTTGAAATTGGTACACGTATGTTGGAAGATCTCGATAGCTGGTCAGATACTGTTTCATGAGATCGGTTATAGGTTCTTCATGAGACCATCCAAATCCAATTTCTGTACCATTTTTGAGTGCTGACTTGAACCATACATCTACATTGTCATCGCTCCAGCGATCTGTTTTTTCCCACAGTTCTTTTCGCTGTATAGCTGTCATGATGAACTCTTGTCCTCCGATAGCATCCATTTCTTCACGAACAATCTGTTTTATTTTTTCCAGAACGCGCAATCCAAGTGGCAGGTAGGCATACACCCCAGCCATTTCTTTATAAATAAAACCTGCTTTGATGAGCAGTTGTGCGTTTTTTGACGCTTCATCTTTTGGTACCTCTTTCTTTGTTTTTGTGAACAAGTGTGATTGTTTCATACTAGAAAATATCATTAAGCTTCATAGGTAGGAATGTAGGGTCGTCGTTTTGAAAGTTTGAGAGAGAGCACAAATGCTGCGATGAGTATCAAAAGTGACACAGTCCACACATTCAAAAGACTGAACATTTGTGCCAGGAGGAGCACCACGAGCACTGAGGCGACGCTCAGTCCATACCCCATACTGCGTTGTACATATCGAAAGACAGGTATCTGCACATCACCAAAAAAGTGATACACCGTATAGAGAGTAGTCGAGATAGTCCCTGTCAGCGCCAAAAAGAGTGTAATGTAAAAAAACAAAAAACTCACCAACCCAGCTTCATAGGGGTCAATGTTCCAAAGGACAACTCCCCACCCTGCCCAGCACATAAGGGTCCCAAAGACCATGATTGTGATAAATTGACGTATAGTCATATGTATCCATTCTAACGAAAAAACCCCTCTTCTGCAAGGGGCGGCACAAATACGATATATCTTCTCTTCTACTCGTCAAAACGACCAATTTAAGCCAAATAGCGAATCCGATCAACTTCATTCTTACCCATTTTCTTATTCAGTGCATCGACAATTTTTGTTTGATTGAGACGAATTTCGTTTGCCATCGTAGAACTGGTGCAAGAAACGGTCAGTGTTCTATTTTTGAGAAACAGTGGTTTTGCTTCCTTTGCCATATCTTCTCCAAACAATTCCAAAAATACTTCCGTTGCGATATCAACAGCCTCTGATCCATCAACTTGATTTTGCATTGATGGATTCTGCTTCATTTTGTCATGGAGTGCATCTCCAAGGGGGGTAAAAGACATAGTAGATATACTATAGCACACTCAAAACGGAAGTCACAACTGGTAGACGCACACACCACCTTCTTCTTTCGCAGGTTTCCACTCAGAAAACTTGAATCCATTTGATACGACCCGAGCGCCTGGCTTCATTTCTTTTTTTACTTTGGCCTCCAGTTTGTTCATTTTGTGATCAATACAATAGACAAATAGGACATCAATGTCATGCAGATCATAATGCCAAAAATCAGCACATCGAATATTCACATTTTTTTTGTGTTGGAGTGCATTCAACACTTTTGACCAGAGCGCCAGAGATGGATTGATCTCAATACCACGCGCCTCCTTCACAAGTGACGCAACGCGTCTGACTATTCGCCCATCACCCGATCCCAGATCGAGAAGAGTATCTGTTTTTTGCAGATCAGCGACTGAGATCATCGTCTCAACACGTTTTTTTGCAGAAGGGACAAAGGGCGCGCCTCGAATAATAGCATACACATTCCAAATAGAGAATGCTGCAAGAAAAAACAGAAAGAGCAACAGTGCCATGCCAACAATCCAATACATCATAATTTAAAAAATAAAGAATAGCACGCAGATCCAACTGATTGAACGCCTGCCTGCCAGTAGGCAGGGAGAGAAACCGATTTTTTCGTGAAAACTATATGAGTGACGTGCACACATCACACCTTCCGCAGCCATCTTCGCGTGTGATCTTTCTAAAATCTGTTTCGTGCATAATATCAAGTGTCTTCATAACTTTATCTTCAAATTTTTCCAACTCCTTTTGTGTTCCAAGAAAAGATGTTTCGACGTCATCGGCAACATAATAATACGTTAAATTGCTTACCAACCCTATATTCCGATACTGTGGCAATTCGGTTGCTGCTTTTTGATAGAGGAGCAATTGTTGTTTGTCATCGGTATCTAGTTTTTCTTTTGGTGCGCCTGTTTTGTAATCGATGATTGCGAGTGTTCCGTCGAGGAGTTGATCTACCCGGTCGATCTTTCCGGTAATAATATACGTTCCAATTTTTATACGAAACCCTCCTTCGAGGGCAACAGGAATAGTCCAGTTGTCTTTATTTTTTGTATAAAATGTTTTGAGCAGTTCTTTTCCTTTTTCATGATAGCCTTTTCTCTGGCGTTCATCCTTGTACCAATCCCCTATCCACGCACCTTCGTAGAGTTCAAGAAGATCATCTTGCGTTGGCACAAGAATCTCTCCTCCTTTTTTTTCTGGTGGTGCTTCGAGATCAAATAAAGATCCTTGCGTGACACTATTGAGTGCCTGCACTCGTTCGTAAAATCGTTGCATGGTCAGATGGATCGTATTCCCAAAACTAAAATAGTGTGATCCTTTCATCGGAATTTTCAGAATATAGGAAATTTTGTATTGATACGGGCACACTTGAAAAGCTCTAATTTGAGAGAAAGAGAAGGTTTTTGGGAGGGAGTATAACGTGTCGTAGACGTCAACGGGAGAGACAGGCTCTTGCTGCTTGCGATGAAGTAATTGGTAATCCGTAATTAGTAATTGGTTTTCTTTGGCAGTATCACCCAATTCGGCGACAAATCTCGATACTTTCTTTTTTCTACTTCCGCCATAATCTTCTGAGCTGGTGAGAAAAAGCTGTTTTTTTGCGCGGGTCATGGCAACATAAAAAAGCCGTCGTTCTTCCTGATAATGATAATCTCCTTCTGGCAATACTTCTTTTACGAGTTCATCTGGCAGATCTATGTCCCCGCCTTTGCGACGTGTTGGAAAGCGTTCTTCTACGCAATTGACCACAAAAACATAGGGAAATTCCAATCCTTTTGATCCATGCACGGTCATAATATTGACGGAATCTGGTGTGTCACTGGGTTGGTAGACTTTTCCACTGTCCCCACTCTCGAGCACGTCGGTGAAATACGCAAGGAATCCACGAACATCTACATGTCCACCGGTCATTTCATAGGCATGAACATAATCAAAAAATTGTTTTAGGTGCGCAATCGAACGCATCACGTTCCTATTCCCCTTTTGTTCCTCACTCGTGAGATATTTGAAATACCCACTTTCTTCAAAAAAATGATGCAACACCGTTGTTGGTTTTTCAAATCGCGCTTTTTTTATACTTGCGGTGATCAACTTCACAATTGTTTCACACGTTGCTTTTCCTTCTTTTGAAAGAATAATTTCGTCCTTGCGTTTTAGTGCTTCGTAATATGGGAGAGACGATTTTTTTGCAAAGCTCAGAAACTCATGCATGTCTCGCTCTGAAAATGTAAAGCATGGCATCTGGAGCATACGATATATCGCAGCAGAATCTTTATACGAATCCATGACTTTGAACACGTTGATTGCATCGATGACGATGTCTTGTCGATACAGCCCACCCGAGCTGAAAAATTCGTATGGAATGCCAGCCATGTCGAGTGCTTCCATGAATAGACTTGCATGATTGTTTGCTCTCACAAGAATAGCAATGTTATCCCAAGAAAAATCTTCAGCTGTTTGCTGTATCTGCTGTATCTGCTGAACAACACTCATTACTTCTTCTTCCAGTGAATCTGCATGAAGGTGTATTACCTGCGCCTCAACGGTATTTGCAGCATGCAGTTTTTTTTCTATGCCAAGTTTTACTTCGAGTCGATCTGGATTATTGTGTTGTATGAGGGTGTAGGCACTGTCGAGGATTGCCTGCCCAGAACGATAATTTTCTGTCAGGACGACTTCCTTTGCATCTGGATAATCATCTTTGAAACGCAAAATATTGCTAACACTCGCGCCACGAAAAGCATAGATACTTTGATCATCATCTCCTACGACGGTGAGTTGTACATCGGGAGTGTCGGTCAATAATTGCACCAATTCATACTGCGCATAATTCACATCCTGAAATTCGTCGATCAGTACATACTTGAATTGCTGTTGCAGTTTCTTTTTGATTTGTGGTCTTTCGTGAAGGAGTTTTACTGTATACAAAATCAAGTCTCCAAAATCCATAGCTTGGTTGTCGAGCAAAAGCTGATTGTAGGCATGATAGGTGTTTGCAAGTTCTATCAGTCGAGATTTTTCATCTTCTCCTGTTGAATCGGCATCAAGTGTAACACTCTCAGCGTATTTCAAATAATCTTCTGGCGCAATCAATTCATCTTTGCATTTGCTAAAGTGCGTCAGGAGTGCGTGGATATGGCGTGATGGATTGCCCAGTGGTCGGTAATAATCAAGTTTCAAATCATACAGATGCTTTTTCATCAGGAGCCAGCCATCTGTGTCTGTCAGAAGTTTGAATCTATCTGGAAGACCAATTTCCAGACCAAATTGCTCCAGGATCGTCTGACAAAAACTATGAAATGTACTGATATGCATCTCTGTATATCCGAGTGACACAAGGTCATCCACTCTCTCTTGCATCTCTGCTGCTGCTTTTTCTGTAAACGTGAGCGCAAGAATCTGCTCTGGCGTAGCTTTTCCGCCTGTGGTCGGTCCGCCTTGGGTGGATTGATCAATAAGTTTTGCAATTTTTTCTGTCACTACTGTCGTCTTCCCAGTCCCCGCTCCCGCCACGATCAAAAGCGGCCCATCGATATAATCGACCGCCTCTTGTTGCGCTTTGTGAAGGGTTTTTTTCATAGCGTATCAATAGCGTATCATGTGTCGCTATGTTCATGCAATGACAACATAGTTGCAATTTCTCGTAATTTGCGCTAATCTAGCACTAGTTTTAGTGTATTCATATGATACTTCCACTTACAGAAATTCCAACACCATCACTGCATGAGCCATCACGAACGCTGACCAAAAAAGATGTTCTCTCACAAGAGATCCAAAAACTCATCGAAAATATGATCCCGACGATGTATAAGGAACAAGGGATCGGTCTGGCTGCACCTCAAGTAGGGGTGAATGTGAAGCTCTGCATCATCGGAAAAGATGCTATTCCTGAAAACTTTGTACAAAAAGATCCAAACAAAGATCTTGTTCTTATAAATCCAGTATATCAAAGGATGAGCAGAAAGGCCGTACTTGAAACAGAAGGATGTCTCTCAGTCCCAGGTCAACAAGGAAAAGTGAAGCGATATAAACAAGTCCATGTAGAAGCGCTGGATGAACAAGGTGATCCTATTAGCTTTAATGCAAGTGGCTATCTTGCCCATGTCGCACAGCACGAGACAGACCATCTCAATGGTATTCTCTATATAGATAAGGCCGAAACGACATGGGAAATAGAATAATATGATCCACACCATCTTCTTTGGTACAAATCTCGTCGCAACGACTGTCTTGCAGGCGCTCCTTGATGCACCAGATATCATGGTTGATCTTGTCATCACCCAGCCAGACAAACCAGTGGGAAGAAAACGTATTCTGACACCGACAGCCGTCGCCGAACTTGCAAGTGAGCATAATATTCCTGTCCAAAAACCAGAGTCTCTAAAAGAGTATCCAATTGCCCAATTGCCTAGTTGCCAAGTAGCCCTCCTCGCAGACTACGGCCTTATTATTCCACAAACCATCATAGATGCATTTCCAAAAGGAATTCTGAATGTCCATCCATCACTTCTCCCAAAATACCGTGGTGCGACGCCAGTACCTTCTGCTGTACTGAATGGTGAAACCACAACAGGCGTCACCATCATGCAGGTAGAAAAACGCATGGATGCGGGCCCAATCCTCGCACAAGAAACATACGAGCTTGATCCCAATGAAATGGCACAGGATGCGCTTCTCAAACTTGCAAAGATTGGAGCGGATCTTCTGGTAGAAAAACTTCCAGCATATCTTGAAGGCAAAATAGAACTTACTGAACAACATGATGACGACGCAACATTTTGTTCGCAGTTTACACGAGACGATGGTCGTGTGAACTGGTCACAATCAGCAAAGGAAATCTATAATCAATATCGTGCACTCACACCGTGGCCGGGGCTCTGGACTATGTGGGATGAAAAGCGTGTAAAGCTATTACACATTAGCCCAGCGTCTATACCAACACAGTTGGATAATGGTCAGGTGCATGTAAAAAATGATACACTGTATATAGGTACACGTGATGAAACAATCAATGTACACACTTTGCAACTCGAAGGAAAAAACCCTATGGATGCAAAAACGTTTGTTCAAGGATTCAAACAGCAAATTGATGGGGCACAGCTATCTTAACACCAAAATGGAATGACGAATTAAGACACGAAATTCATTATACATCGATAACAGATTTTGCTCTGGCTCCCTACCTGCCGTCAGGCAGGAATCTGTCACTCCAATCATGTAAACGTATGAGCACCTTCCAATCTATCCTTTCAAAACAATCCATCTTTCTCAATAAACAAACGGTATTGTTATTATTCCTCTTTTTGGCGCTCCGTATCGGCTCGTTTTTTCTTTTTGGCCATAGTATTATCCAGGGATTTATTGTCTTTGGGATTATTATGCTCTTTGCTGTGCTCTATTTTCTGGAGACGCATTATGGATGGTACTTACTCTTGGGAGAATTCTTTCTCGGTGGATCTGGAAACTTTTTGGAATTTTTTGGACTGTCTATACGGACGACTCTCCTCGTGACATTTCTTTTTCTCTGGATTGTGCAACACATCGTCCAGAAAAAAAGACGGTTCCGCCTGCGTATAGATCATAAGATTGGATATGCTCTCCTTGTTTTCGGCGCCTTTATCTTATTTGCTGCTGGCAGAGGTATCTATTTGGGCAATGGTGTTACGGAAGTAATGCGAGATCTTATCCCATTTACCTACTTTGCGTTGCTGTTACCTTTTTATCATTATTTTTATAGAGAAGAAACACAAGAATATTTTGTTCGTTTGGTCTTTGTGTTTTTACTCGGCAGTGCGATTTTTTCGCTTATTACCTTCATTATATATTCGAGCGGTCTTGGGGTTATTCATGATGCTTTTTATACCTGGTTTCGTGATGTGGCCATGGGCAAAATAACTGACGTTGGGCATGGATTTTTCCGTATTGTCACACCAGAACATTTGCTCATTGTGCCGTCTGTTCTCATGATTTCATCCCTCATCATGCGAGATGAAAAACACCATCGCAACTGGTATGTTTTTTTAACCCTTGGACTTTTGATACTTGTGTTTGAACTTTCTCGCACATATTTGCTCGCACTTTTTGTAGGCATGCTCGTGTTGAAGTATAGACACAAGGTTGCCAACTGGCTGAAAGTATCTGCAATGAATTTTGCTATTTTCCTCGTACTATTTGTAAGTACTAGTCTCATTGCAAGTGGATTTTCTTCTACGGGCCTTGGACTAATCAAGGGACGGTTTGCGGGGATTGCAACACCGAGTATCGAAGTAAGTACATATACACGTGCAGCTCTCCTGAAACCAATTGGACAACTCATTTTTCATCACCCTCTTTTGGGAAATGGTCTAGGGTCAGTCATAACCTTTGTCAGTCCAGGCACGTACAACTATATAACAACCAATCAATTTGATTGGGGATACTTTGAACTCGTCGCAGAATTTGGAGCACTCGGTGTCCTCGCCCTGCTCGTTTTGCTTATGCTCGTAGCATACGAACTGATACAAAAAATAGCCATGTTGTCAGACTATCATGATTTTTATGTTGGTCTTCTTGGTGGATTTGTGGCACTCCTCGTGATGACCGTCACTGCGCCTGTGTTATTTCATGTATTGGGTATTCTCTACTTTGTGCTTCTCCTTGCATTCATTATAAAACCTATTACCGTCTTTGACGAAACACTGACACTCATCTATCGTGTGTTCAATCGTCTGAAAGGTAATGCTTCTGCTGAATAATTTTCTTCGCTCGTTCGTACTTTTTTACTCTTTTTGCAATCCCTGGCAACCATTTTATTGGCGCATGATACGCACATCGTGGGAGCCACTCACTCATCGTTCCGCCAACTTCTATATCAAAAAGATACTCTTCTATCCACACGCCTTTTTTCCCCTGCTCTGATAATGTAAGAAAATAATCCCAATCTTGGAATTTTTTCAGAGATTCATCCCATGTAATCACATCTTTTCTACGGATCAAACTGCTTGTAACAATATAATTTCGTTTCTGTAATGCTTTTACATCAAATGCCACGCCCGGCATTTTTTTCTTTCCAAATGTAAAGTTTGAATATGCAAAACTTGCTTCTGGGTGAGAATCCAATGCCTCCAACATTTTTTCGAGCATGTTTGGTTCTGCAATCAAGTCTGCATCCCAGAAGATGACATACTCCCCTTTTGACAACGAAAATCCTTTATTGCGTGCAGAAGGAGCCCCTTTATTTTCTTGGCGTACAAACTCTATAGGAAAACGGTAGTCTGTAGTCTGTAGTCTGATTGCAGGTGAACTTCCATCATCTACAATGATTACCTCAAAATCATGAAATGTCTGTATTTCAAGAGATGCCAACGAACGTAGTAACACTTCTTTACGATTGTAAACGGGGATAACAACACTAATCATATTTGTTTATACAAATGGAACACAGATCACCAGAATCTCCAGAATAAGCCAGAATAAGCCAGAATTTAGTACGGACAGATCTTGGTTGATCTGGGGAATCCTGGAAATCTGCGTGCTATATAGTCTTAATTAGTCCAACCATGGGGCTAAAAGTTTCACTTGATGTTCCCATACAAATTCTGTCTTGATGCGATCCTGTGCATGCTGTCCTAGCTCTTCGGCATACTCGTGATTTTTGAGCATCGCAACAATATTTTCAATAACGCTAGGATCACCATGGTACAGATCAACGACAAGGCCTGTCTCTGTATGAATCACAGCTTCCTCCACCCCACCACTCTTTCCCGCGACAACAGGAAGCCCTGCAGCCGCAGCTTCGAGAAAGACAAGACCAAGTCCTTCTTCTCGTCCTTCATCAGGATGTGTCAGGAGGACAAATAAATCAGCAAGATAATAAAACTTTTTCAAATCTTCATGAGGAACCTCGCCAACATAGCGTACAATGTTTTGAAGATTATTTTTTTGGATCTGTCCAAGCATATATTCTTTTTTTGGTCCGTCACCTATGAGCATCCAGACCAGATGTGGCACTTGCTCGAGAATCTTTGGCATCATGCGAAGGAGGTGTGGAAATCCTTTCCCTTCATCAAATCGTGACACCGTCAGCATCACTTGCTTTCCATGCAGTGCATAGGTATTTTTTAATTCTTCTATCACAGCAGTCTCTGGCGGCGTGAGAAATGTTTTCTCAGGGCACGGATACATGACAAGCGTGCTGGATTCAAATTGTGGAAACAGTTGTATATATCTGTTTCTGAGCGATTCACTATTAAAAATGATTTTAGAAGCTTTTGCAGAGACACCGGCAATCCTTTTTTTCTTCCATGGAGATTTGCTCGCAGCGAGGAGATCTGTGCCGTGTGAAAAAAGAAGAAATGGCACCTTGGTAACCTTGCTCGCAATACTTGCCGCATAGCCAACGGGCAATACATGATGCACCATGATGAGTTCAATCTGTTCTTTTTTGACAATACGCCATGTTTGCCAGACAAGACGGATCCATCGTGGCCACATGAATCTGGGGAATAATGGATTTTTTCTAATTATCTTATATGCCTGCTTTTCATCCCATTCTCTCATCCCAGTCATCTTTGGGGCGAGGACCACTGTTTTTTTTGGATCGAGCGTATTGGCGAGATCATGAATATATGTCGCAATACCACCAACTTGTGGTGGATATTCGAGTGTAATGATGAGTGTTTTTTTCATATATATGAAGATGTCTCTACTAATTGAACACAGATTTCCATGATTACCCGGATACTCCAGGATTTTTATATCCAGATCCTGGTTTATCTTTTAATAAACTGCACAGCTTCCTTCAACTCTCCCATACGTACCGATCGTGTGAGGAACAGCAATATAGGATAGGTCACAGCACCAACAAGTATAGCATAGAAGAAATTGACTTGCGTATTCACGGCATACACCGCGAGTGCCATGCCTCCAGCTGAAAACAAAATTTGAAAAAACGTCTTTGCTATATAGCCATGCGACACATGCGTAATCTTTGGGACGATGAAATAACCAAAAACTGTCAGCAACACATTACCAACAAGAGCTGCTACCGCAGCGCCAGCCACACCGAGACGAGGAATAAGGAGGACATTCAATACAATGTTTACCACCATCACGGTACCAACTATAGTCGTCTGTGCTTTTTGTTTGTCACAAGCATTAAGAAATGCACCGATCGGAAAACTCAGATATGAAAAAATGAGGCTAGTAATCAATATTTGAAGTGGCAATACAGAAGGCAAATATTCATCTGTGTAGAGAAGCAAAACAATATCTTTTGAAAGGACAGCAATACCAAACGCAATCGGCATGGCGATAAGTAATAAATACTTCACTCCCTGCTCAAACACTTGTGAAAGCTTCTTTTTGTCATGTGCAAAATATTCACTAAACTTTGGATACAGTGCAGCGATGAGTGCAAGCGGGATGAATTGAAATGCATACGTAATTTTGTATGGAATGCTATAAAATCCTACAGCTTCATTTCCCATCATTTTGGAAAGCAAAATAGAATCGATATATGAATACACGCGCGCAAAGACAGCAGCAAGGGCAAACGGAATAGCTATGCGCGCAATATGTTTTGCGACGTCAGATTTGTAGGAAGGACGAAGTGAAAGATGATGTTTTGTCTTCAGGATGGTAATAGCAAATATAACATTCGCAGCACTCGACACGGTAAACGCAAAAATCAAGTAGATAAGTGGAAATCCCGCATACAAGAAAAACGTCCCTAATACGAGCGTAAGGAGCTGACTGCCAACTATACTCATTGCTTCGTACTTCAGCTCTCCTAGGGCTCTGAGTGCCCCGTAGAGCGTAAGGTGGAGAGAATCAAGGAGCATTGTCACAGCAGAAAGATAGACAAGATGACGTGTCTCTATATCGTATCCCATCAGATTGATGACAATAATAGCGGCAAGATAGCTGAGTAGCCCAAGCCCCATCTTGATAGACAAAATAGTACTGAGATATTCTCCCAATTTTTCTTTTGCTTTTGCAGACTCACGAATAAAAACATTTGTCAGACCGAGATCGACGAAGACGACAAATACGGTGGTAAATGACAATGCAAAAAAGTAAGTTCCAGTACCAGTGGCACCGATCTTCCTGGCAATGAGGGTAAAGTATGCAAAGGCAATGACTTTCTGAAAGACAGAAGCCATTGTCATGAAGAGGGTGTTTTTTGCGGTAGAAGCCATGGTCAATGAACAATTAGCAATAAACAACTAACAATCTCGAATACAATGACTACAGTATATGCTAATCTTAGCGAAGAAACAAGGAAAGTAATTATTGACAGATTTGCCATATTTCAGTAGTGTATGTTTACAACCTACGCCCAGGAGGGTAGTCATTTGATTAACCAAAGAGCTGTAGTCGATCCTTTCAGAAACGTTTCTTTCACAATCATAGGAATGACAACAAACAAGTTCACGTGTAAGTTCTCAATCTATGAAGAGGGGGAATATACGTTCACCTACAACAGGGATGCCTGCACATGGTGTTTTGAAGGTAGGGTGTTCGTCGAGTCCGACCAGAGCATTTCAGCGCCATGATTCGGTGGCTGAATGATTACTACCACACCGGCCCACCCAAGGAGCCCCCGCCGGCCTAGCGCCGCGCCCGACCCGTCCGCTTACGTCGCCCGACTCTTCGCAAGAAGACCCGGCGCGCATTATGCGGTCGGGTCTTCTTGTTTATAGTCGTTTTTTTATCGAGTGACGGTTGGAGCTTTCAACATTGTGTCTGTTTTTTCTGGTACTGTTTTCTCAAAACAGTAGTATCCGTCTGTATGTGGCCATTCTGCATTTGAAAAATTGCCACCGTCACGGCGTGTAACATCTTTTGTATTCGTATCAAATGTTGCACAAAGTTTGTATCTTGTATCACCTGTTACTTCGTAAACATACGGTTCTCCTGTCACAGGATCTATGGCAACAATTCCACGCCCTATTATATCCAACTGATCTATTGAAGATGGTAAAGTACCATCAAGAGCCGATGACTCCTCTATCACATATTGAATAGACTGAAGTGATGACACACGCTCACTATCGAGGCGCTGTAGACGAGCTTGTCCTGGTGTACCAACTACAAAGAATGTTCCGACAATCAATGCAAGACTGACCGCACTCGTAGACCAAAGATAGATACGTCTGTTTTGCTTTGTAAGTCCGTCTTTTATATCGAGAAGATAATATGAGAAGATCAATGCCGCGACAGCAATAGTAGCAAGTGCTTTCAAAATAAATCTGCTAGAAATTTCACCAGACAAAAATGTATTGACAATCATAATGAGCGTCACGATAACGATGATTGCTGCGACAAAAAGCGTCAGGTACATGAGCCACTTTCGCATTTTGAATGCTTTTCTCTCTGGCTCCTT
>PFLZ01000006.1:333-4028 GCA_002784795.1 Candidatus Magasanikbacteria bacterium CG_4_10_14_0_8_um_filter_42_12 | reverse complement strand
GCATATGGGTGACTGTACATCTTATTGACAAAAACAAAAAAATGTGCTATATTGCATCAGCTCTATACAACGTGATCGCCCTCCTTCGTTCTTCACTCCGTTTCGAACTTCGAAAGGACAAGCTCCGTGTCTCTGTACGAGAGGAGCCTGCCGACCGTAGCTCAAGCGAAGCGAAGAGCGGAGGTGGGAGGAAAGTCCGAACTCCCCATGAACCCCCGTGGTTCGTGGTCATGATAGTGGGTAACACCCACCTGCCGATGTGCAAACATCAGGTACGGGCCAGTGCCACAGAGACTATACTATCCCGACAGTGTCGGGAGAAACGTGAAAAGTGAACGGATGTTTTTATTCTATAGATAAAAGCTACCGTTCTCGTCTCGATAGCAATGTCGAGATGTGGTAAACCCTATCTGGAGAAAGTGCAGCGTTTGGCATTGCCAAGCGAAAAGTTAGCACGTGAAGATTTCATGAGTAATCATGAAACAAGAGAAATGATCACCACCGTCTCTTTCGAGAGACGCGGTACAAAATTCGGCTTATTGTATAGAGCAACAAAAAAACAGTCATTCAGACTGTTTTTTTGTTTGGTGCGCGGGAGAGGAATCGAACCCTGCCTCTGCCGGCAGGCAGGCACCACTCCTATTCGAGCACTAGGCCCTCAACCTAGCCTGTCTACGATTGAAACATTGACATCCTCTTTTATACAAAAAAAATATGCATTGCTACATATTCTTTTCTTGTGCGCGGGAGAGGAATCGAACCTCCACGCCCATTACGAGCACTAGGCCCTCAACCTAGCCTGTCTACCAGTTCCAGCACCCGCGCATATGTTGTTTTAATCCATTCTTTGCCACTCCCCGATTTCAAATATATTTCTCTTGTACGTGCTTCTTTTCGAGTTGGAAAAGATTCTACATGGATTAACGAAAACGGTCGATATGGTTTCGTTGTTTTGTTCTTACCCGACTGATGTTCATCAAGTCGTCTATCGACATCATTCGTCAAACCCACGTATAGATATCTTCTTTTTTGACTTGCAATCACGTATATATAATACATAATTCCCTCAACCTAGCATGTCTACCAGCCTGCCTGCCGGCAAAGGCAGGTTCCAGCACCCGCGCATATGTTTTTGGTAAAGAATACCACTGATTCACTGAATATATCCGTAAATCAGTATTATCCGTTATCTGTAAGCTAAAACTTTCTCTGCCTCCCAACAATCATTTCAATCCGCTTCTTTGCCAATTTTATGGTAATTTTTGTTTCCTTTGATTCTTTTCCATCAGCTTCTACCAAAAATGGTTTTCTACTGGTCACTACCATTTCTTCAAATGGAAAAATACTCGGTTCATCATACTTTTCCTTGATCACACCTTTTCCTACCACCGGTCTCAAAAATGCTTCCAATTTTCCATCTTGCGGATGAACAATAATATCTTGGCTCTTTCGAGATTTCCATGTATATGGTTGCAAATTGCAGACAACAAGTTCTATCTTTCCTTTTGTAGAAGAGACTTTGAACTGTTCGTCGTATTCTACCGTAATATCGCTCGGTGGAATATGCAGTCGTGAAACAAAATACCGATTGTTAAACCAACCAACATCAAGCTTCACCTTTCTTCTTCTGGAAAGAACATCACAGGCTTCTACACCGACTGGTATCCCGAGCACCGCAGCAATACTATTGCCTGCCCCAACTGGCAAAAAACCAAAAGGTACATCACAGACCGCAGCTTTGGATAGTACACTGCCAAAGGTCTTGTCATCACCGACAATCACAATGGTCGTAGCTCCTCTTCGGATCTCTTCATTGATCACCGATTCTGCATTGGTAAGGTGCTGAAGCCGAATAATCTTACCAGCAATACCAAAATCTGTCAACCTCGTTTCTATGGTACTCAAAAGACTATCGTATTTTCTACTTCTCAAAAAATTGTCGTACAAATAAAGATACATAGTACAGAAAAGATCAGTGTATGTAGAAGAAAAAAGTCACAGAAGGACAGGCCATTGTGACTTGGGGAGACACGCAGCGTCCTTAGTCCTGTTCTTCTTGATCTTCCTGTTTCACAGAACGCCTTGAACGTGACGTTCGAGAGGGACCACTCTCTTCCCCACCCACAATAGAGACACCACTCATCATTACTTTTCCTTGTACCAAGGCGCCGGGTTCTACGACAAGGGTACTGCATGTAATATCACCGAGGATTTGTGCAGAAGACGTAAGTTCAATACGATCTTCTACTTTGACATTGCCTTTAATATTGCCAGAAATATGTGCACTGCCCGCTCTGACATTGGCAAGAATTTGCGCACCTTTTTCTACGGTGAGTAATTTACTTGTTTTTACATTCCCAGAAACGCTTCCTTTGACAAGGATATTTCCTTCTGAAGCAAAGTCACCTTCTACATGTACAGAAGGTCCCACGACTGTTTCGACGTCGTCATTTTCTGAAGATGTTGGGGCTTTGTATTCGGTATCCATAGGCGGTGGGGTTGATTTTTGAAACATAACAAGTAAAGATTAGAAAAGGTGAAGGTATAGTACACCAAACATATCAATTTGAAAAGAGAACATTACACCACAGAAGCAAGGATAGAGGTGTCTTTCTTTGGAACCGCAATATCGGTCTCATGTTCCTCCAAATCACTCGGCTGCATTATCTTTGCCACAGCACCTTTTTGATATGGAATCCAAAATCCAAATTCGCTTCCCCTTCCCGTTCCTTTACTTTTTGCCCAGACATGACCTCCATGTGTTTCTATGAACTTTCTACATACATAAATACCGAGACCGGTACCATTGACATTTGTTCCTTCTACATTTTTTCCACGATAAAACTTTTGGAAAAAATTTGCTTCATCTTCTTTGCCAAATCCAATGCCGGTATCTTTGACTCGGAGTGTGAGACCTCGCTCGTCAGGTTCGAGCATTACTGTAATATTTCCTTTTGGTGTGTACTTGATAGCATTGTCTATATAATTGAATACGACGTGACGTACTTTTTCATCATCCATATAAATATCTTGTTTTTCTTTTGACGCTTTCCAGACAATTTTGAGTTTCCTATCTTTTGCACGATTGGTGAGCTCTTTGACAACACTCGTCACCAATTCATTCATATCATATGTATCAAATGAAAACTTTGTACGACCTTGTTCGATACGGGTAATGTCCAGAAAATCATCAACTAATTTTACAAGACGTTCATTACTTTCATCCATATCACCCAGAATGCCTTTCATTTTTTTTGTCACTTTGCCATATGCACCATCGGAAATCAATTCCAGATACCCCTTGATAATAGAAAGTGGAGTACGGAGTTGATGAGATGCGATCGAAAGAAATTCAGTTTTTTGACGATCGAGTTCTTGAAGACGCAGGTTTGCTCGTTCCAAAGAAGATGCCAATTTTGCGATCTCTTCTCTACGCTCAACTTCTTGTCGGACAGAACGAACTAATACAACGCCAAATAAAGCAGTGAGAGAAAGACCAATCAAACGCAACAAAAATTCGGTGGTAGAATTAGTAAATAACGTTTCTACAAAGAAAATGATAAGAATAACACCAACAAAAATTTCAACCGCAATAACTCGAAAATTCAAAAAACCATACTTCATGATTGAATACACTGTAAGAACAACATACACAGTAACTAAACCATTTCCCCAAGGTGCAATGGGGACGTTAT
>PFLZ01000006.1:0-257 GCA_002784795.1 Candidatus Magasanikbacteria bacterium CG_4_10_14_0_8_um_filter_42_12 | reverse complement strand
CTTTATTCCCGCGCTTCCTCTCAAAGTTTGGAACATAAGATACCCACTGTAAACTGCATACCCAAAGAACATTAAAAGAAAGGGGTGATAAGCAATCCCGGGCTTAGGCCAATATGGAAAAGAAAGAGTCGGTTCCACACTTTTAACAAATAAGGGGGTGAAATTCAAGATTAAAAATATAAAAGCGAGCAGGTATCCCAAGATAAGCAATTTTTTCTCCTTTTGATAAACACTGAGAAAAACGGTAATAAAATGAA
>PFLZ01000113.1 GCA_002784795.1 Candidatus Magasanikbacteria bacterium CG_4_10_14_0_8_um_filter_42_12 | reverse complement strand
CTGTAAATGGTGTGTTGCCTGCACATTGTTCGAATACCTGTACATGGGAAAATACTTGTGACAGTGAAGGAAGAATATGTGATCCTGCGACTGATGAAGGATGTACTTCTTCTTGTATACTTGGTGGTTCATCACTTTTCTATAGCACACCATCTGTGTGCGGTGATGGTGTAGTTGGACTCGGAGAATATGCCGTATGTGAGGATGATACGGTCGTAGATGCAAGCAAGCAAGGTGGACTACAGTTGGTAACGGCTATTGGAGAAGGAGAAACAATAGAAGGAAAACAATCAACAGAAATTAGATCTTCGATTCCTTCTGAAAATAATGTAGCAGGGATTGCAAACTATACCTTGCAGTGTGGATTTGCAGAATATGACACACCGCAAAACGGATTTTATAATGATTGTGCGTTGCCTGTTGATGGAGAAATTGGACCAAACGGACTTGGTGTTGCATCAAACTCGTGTTGTTATCAGCGATCATTCCGTACAGACCAATATCCTGATGAAAATCAAGGATTTGTCGCTGCAGAAGCGCCACTCTGTCGCAATACCTATATAGAAGTAACATTTGATGCCGAGGTGGATCCACAGACAATTGTTGGCAATGCCATCATCGCACGTGGATACGAAACAGCGGTAAATTGTGCAGAACTTGGTGGTACCAATGTCACAGATGACGTTGCTTCAGCACTCAGTATCGCCGATGGCAGTGCTGATGCGAGTAGCGATGGTTTTTGGTCAAAGATATGGCATGGAATTAAACAATTTTTCCAGGGCATGATCCAGCGCGTGTTTGCCGGCAATCTACAGGTGAGTAATATGCGTACGTGGTGTAGCGAAGGTTCTCTTACGACAGACATCGATACTCCTGCAAAAACTATTCCGTTGTACATTTCACAATTGCTCGGAAGTCAGACAGCGGATTCTGCATACGCAGTCCTCTTGCGCGGTGGAAAAACGGGTATTCGAGATATCCATGGAGTTGGTATCAAACATAAGACAAAGAGCATCACGTCTGATGCGTGGGCATTTGAAGTTGGTACAGAGATTTGTAAGATTGATCACGTTGCCGTTGATCCACAAAGTTATCTATTCTCCACACCAAATACCTCTGCAGATTTTGGTGTTGCCGCAATTACAAAGCAAGGACAACAAATTGTATCGACACCTGCCTACAGTTGGCGATGGGAGTGGCAACCGCAGGGAAATACTATTTTCAATATTCCTGCCGAAGGAACGGATGCAACAGCTCAGTTTATCAAGATGGGATCTACCAATGTAGAAGGCACCGTGACTGCACTCGCACAAGCTATTGTCACCGAGGATGTGAGTGCTACAGGCAATCAGCTGGGCAATAGATTTGAAGGACAAGTAGCGCTCACATCTATGTTTTGTGAGAACCCGTGGCCAGCACGCGCAGACGATGGTTCTTGGGCACCATTTGTTGATGATACATTCAACTATTCATTTAGCTACTGTGCTGATGCGGGTGTGAGTGGAAGTACAAATGATGATCTTCCTTTTATAAAAAGGAATGACATTGTGCTCACATCTGATGATGTATTAAAGCGTATATTATTTGTCAGTGATACCAATACAGATGCTCTTGGTATTCAGATTTTTGCAAATCCAGAGAGGCTCAGTGTGGCATCATGGTTTGCTGATAAATTCCCAAATGCACCGATTCCACAAAAAGTTACTCTTTCTATAGATGATCCTTTGGTGAGTGGATATGATGTGATTGCTGATCAGGACAACTACTATATCAATGCTTTCAATGTCGTAAAGGATGATAAGGGGAATGTGACAAATGTATATAGCAATATTTATCTCTTTACGATCAGTCAGGCAGCGCAAGCATCTACACGGGATGTCTTCCAGCAAATTATTGATACGCTGGAATTTAATATCAATCTTACTGATTATGGGTATTGTCTTGGGTATGATGAAAAGACGCCTGACTTTGAACATGCATGTACGACGAATTTTGATTGTCTGCTTGGGCCACAGATCGTTGTCACACAGGAAGCACAAAATGGTATATGTGAGGATAGTGGAAATGCAGAGTGTGTTACAGATGCTGATTGTAGTGAGGGAGTAAGTTGTTGGGGAATTGTTCCTCTTCAAACAAGGACATTCACTTCAGCAGGTTGTTCTGCAGAAAAAACGCAATTATTCCGTGATTTGGAGCGTCTTCGTGATGTCGAAACGATCCAATCAGTGCTCGGCAGTGGTCCATATCCTGCGTTGGATAATGGGACGTTCAGACCAAATTATGTTGCATCTGTGTGGTCATCTTGGGGATTGTTTGGTACTGGTATTGGTGCAAATCTTCCACGAGACCCTATCAACGTATGGTCTGGTTGTGGACCTGCTGATGCACAGACATGTTGGGACGGTGCTTCATCGACCTTTGTATGTCCACAACAAGAAAGTGTCTATGAATATAGTTACAACAAAGATACGGGCAAATACACGCTGCACATGCCGTTTGAATTTTTCAAGAGTGAATCACAGATTGAACAATTTTTTGCTCCATCATTTATTAGTGATACGGATGCATTCACCACAGCCCGCGAATGCCAACCTGGACAAACCTACACATTTATTGCATCGGCATGTGGTGACGGAGTAGTCGGACCAGGAGAACAGTGTGATCCTCCAGGATCGAGTGTGGTAAGCAACAAAGGAGTGTTTGCAAAAAAATATGGAACGTGTGAATATGCCACCTCTCTTGAATCTATTGAATATAGAGGTGATGCACAATGTTTACATAATAGTGAGTGTGATCAGTTCGTTTTTGATGTCCTTGGAAAAACAGGAGAAGAAAATACACAGGTAGAAAAAGTTATATATACTGGCGGGAATGGCAATTATTGTGGTGATGAAACGGGTGGCATATTTGTCAATAATACAGCTTCTAATATCGATACGAATACCTACGTGTTATTTTCGTGTAATATCGATGCAGATTGTGCAAATGGTGATCATTATATAGATGCTTTACCAAAACATCCTGATGCGCTAGAGGGTATCACTATTTTTGATACGGTTGATCTTGGTGCATTTGGAAACAAATTTGAATTGATAAACACAATTCCCGCATTTCAAACATTTCAGAAAGAAGTTGGGGATGGATCACGTGTTGTTGGGTGTTTCAATCTTGAAGAGAACCTAAAAGAATTTTTCAAACCAGATGCACTTTCATTTTATGATGGATTCCAAGCATCTTGTGTAGGTGCTATCCAAGATGGACAGCTTCTCTCTTGTCAAACAAATCCACAAGAATTTGCCGTCAATACATGTAACAATAGTTGCCAATGGGACTATGGTTCATGTGAAGGAAATACAAATTGTCCAAATGGACGTGTTGATCCGGGTGAAACATGTGATGATGGAGGACTCAATGGACAATATGGACAATGTAATAACCAATGTAATGGCCTTGCATCATCGTGTGGAGATGGAAACCTTGATGATGAAGGATACGAAAAATGTGATTGGAGTGAAGCTGGATTTGGACTGTATTCTACAAACAAAGAAAATTCATGCAGCTGGGATTGTCAGGATTTTGGGTCGTATTGTGGTGATGGTGTAGTTGATTTTTCAGAAGGGGAAATCTGTGATTTGGGTGTGAGTGGTGTTAGTTTATATAACATTGATAAAGAGTTGTCTTGTTCTTCAAGTTGTCAGCAATATGGTTCCTATTGTGGTGATAACGTAATAGATACTGAACAAGGAGAAACCTGTGATGATGGAAATAATACAAATGGTGATGGTTGTAATAATGCTTGTATAGTTGAGGAAGGAACATGTTCTCTTCCATACCCGCAAGATACAACAGCATGTATTGTTGGGCAGAATATGTGTCCGTATGTTAGCTTTGGTCCTGAAGAAGACACAAAAGTGATTGTTGATAGCTCCTTTACTCCAGTAGATACTGTGCCGGGTAACCTCTGTGCCTTTAAAGACACTACATGTATTGGAGCTGCTAAAATGAGTGTGTGTAATGATTATTACCATATGTTGTATTCACGTGCAGATGTTGCTAGTTCGGCATATGTCTATGGTTGTAGCGAGG
>PFLZ01000078.1 GCA_002784795.1 Candidatus Magasanikbacteria bacterium CG_4_10_14_0_8_um_filter_42_12 | reverse complement strand
AGCAGTCACCAATTACGGTTGTTATAGAGAACTGATACCCCGCCCCTCTGGGGCGGGGAGCTTCATTTGTCTACTTTTGCTAGGCAAGACCCAAAATCAAATATATTCCAAAACTTGTGTTATATTCGTGGTATATTTTCCTAGATTTTTTTGTACGGTAAATTTCCACGCATTATTTTATGATCGTGACTGATGAAGGAAGTTGTTTTTCAATAATTGCGAGATCTGCGGTTGCGTAATTATTTCCAGAGATGTCGAGTATCCGTAGATGTGTGAGATTGCCCAGTTCGTAAGGAAGCCCGGTAAATTGATTGTGAGAGAGATTGAGCGTTTCGAGTTCTGTGAGTTGTCCGATTTCTGCTGGAATACCGGTCATACTGTTGTAACTCATGTCCAGAGTTTTGAGATGCGACAGATGACGGATCTCTGCTGGGAGCGACCCTGTGAGATCGTTGTGTGACAGATCGAGCACTTCAATAGATGTATCGTCAAAGATATCTGCCGGCACACTTGTGAGGCCTCGATTGTCGAGATTTAGTATCGTATCCTTATCATTTACTTTGTCTTGTACTGTGGGTTGTTGTTCACTGGGAGATACTGACGGTGTTGTTGGTGTACTAGTATTGGAGACACAGCCACTCAAGAGCAGTGAAGACAATACAAGGACAGGGACGATATATGGGGATTTCATAGGTCATTTCGTTAGGTGAATACATATTTTTCTCTTTTGACTATAGCACGGTATGTACCTTTTGTCTTTTTTTGGTTGCTTGCGTTGCTTGCTATTTTTTGTTATCGTATTTTTATATTAAGCTAGGTTGTTATATATGTCACGAGAAATTGCTGGACCATCTTTTGACGATATTGGTAAAGAGATAGTAATACATAATGATGATGCACAGGATTTTACTGTCCCTGAATTGGAGGAAGAACCCGAAGGACATGAGATCCCAGAAGTTGTGAGTGGTCTTTATGAGAACCTACAGTTTTTAGCTACCGGTGGCATGGGGGTAGCATTTACTGCCGACTATATATTTTTAGATCCTGAAACTGGAGACAAAAAGAAAAAAAAGGTGGTGATCAAGACAATCAAATCAAGTTTTCTGAAAGAGAGGAAGGAAAAAATGGTTGATATAGAGCAGGGAGATGAGGCTCGATACCTAGACGCAGGAATGGATCCAGAACAATATGATGAAAGCGCTACCACATGGGTTGACCCAGAAGATAAGATAATGTTGAAGCGGTTGATAAATATGGATGCGATCCAGCTTGAGGCTCGTACTATGCACGATGTACAGGAAAAAAATCCTAATCCGCATGTGTTAAAACTTATTGATGATGGAACAGTAGAGTTGATTTTTCCAGGAGATGATAATCCACGGATTGGTATTGTGATGGAATATGTAGAAGGAAAAGCTCTGGAGGATGTTCGTGATTCCTTTCACAAGCAAGGATATTACGCAAATCATATCAATATAAAGAGTTTTTTGAATAGACAACGACAAGAGATCTTTACTGATACTTCTGATATAGATCAAGAACGAAAAACTGCTTTGGAGGAATTGGAAAAACGTTATAATGATGTCATACTCGCCTTTGATGTTGTTATCCTGAATATTGCCTCTCAAATGAATGAAGGTTTGGAGGCCATCCATGCTTCTGGCATCGCGCATAGAGATATGAAACCAGCAAACGTCATGCAACGAAAAGACAATGGAGAATTAGTCCTTGCTGATTTTGGTCTTGCGCAATTGTTCCCTCGTTTGGTTACCTATGACAAAAGCCAGATGGTTTCTACACAGGCAACAAGAAAAATGGGACGTCCAGATACAAAGAGACAAAAAGCTATAGATGGTCACGCGGATACGTTGGATGCTGGCATTGTCGTCTTAGAGAGTACAGAAGACGGTGGAGATGCAGAAGTCGAAATTCCTGTTGTAGATGATGCAGGTGTAGATTTGGTAGTTGAAAAAAATGATGCTGCAAATGACGCCCCTATGTATCCTAAATCAGGGTCTATTAAAGGTACACCTCCGTATCTTCCTCCTGAATTCTTGTTATATGGTGTTTCTGATAGTCAAGAAGACAGTGTGGCAGGAGATCTCTATGCTGAAGGAGTTTCGTGGTATGAAATGAAGGCTGGTCATAGACCATTTCATAAAAAGTATACTGAAGATGGAACATTTGCCGGGATGTTAGAGCAGGCATTGAATCCGCCACCAGAAATCAGTAAGGAACCAACGCTCATGGATAATTTTATTCAGACCTTGATTAGACAACTTCGCGAACAAAGACTGGAATTTCGGATAGCTATAAATGATAAACCATATTCTTTATCTACGAGCAGCGGAGTAAAAGAAGCTTTAGATGCTATCAAATCCGTGTATGGCATTCCGTCTGATATGTCTTTCGATGAAGCACTCGTTCAATATATGAACGTCTATGATGTATATGTAGAGGCATCAAAGGAGTATATGAAAAAATATTTGCCTACATCAGTACAATGATATCTTCCTACATAGCAACCCAACTCAAAAACCTCCCAGACGCACCAGGCATCTATCTTTTTTTTAATACAAAAAAAGAATTGATTTATGTTGGGAAGGCGACATCGCTGAAAAGTCGGGTGAGTAGTTATTTCCGTGGCGCACGAACTTCTCGACCTATCGAACAGATGATTCATGAAGTGGTGGATATCAAATGGAAAACAACAGATTCCGTGCTCGAAGCCATCATCCTCGAAGCAAATTTCATCAAAGCAAAACAACCAAAGTATAATGTGCTTGGGCGTGATGATAAGAGTTGGAATTACATTGTCATTACAAAAGATGAATTTCCTATTGTTACCACGTTGCGGCAGCATGAGTATGCGCAAAAGAAATTAGAAATTGGAAAATCGAAATTGGGAGAATATGCGTATGTTTTTGGTCCATATCCAGGATTGAATACAAAGGCGACGATGAAATTGCTGAGAAAGCTTTTCTATATTTCGGATTGCCAAAAGAATACAAAGCGCAATCAGCAGAGACAGCAGAGTCAGCAACATGCCAAGCCTTGTTTATATAGACAAATGGGATTGTGTCTTGGTGTGTGCACGGGAGAAATTAGTCCAGAGGAGTATAGACAGAAAGTGATTCAACCTCTGATAGGATTTTTGAAAGGTGGAAAAAAACGTTTGATTATTACCTTGAAACAAAGAATGCAGGCAGCTGCAAAAGCAGAGATGTTCGAAGAGGCTGGGCGTCTTCGAAATCAAATTGCATCTCTCGAGCGTATTCATGACATGGCGTTGATTAACAAATCATTTGTGGATGACGGACAACAGACGACGGACAACGGTGTTTTCAGAATAGAAGGGTATGACATATCGAATCTTGGTTCATCTGGGAAGGTTGGTTCTATGGTTGTATTTGATAGTCATGGCCCTGTGAAAAGTCAGTATAGAAAATTTAAAATAAAATCGGTGGAAGGACAGAGTGATGTTGATTGTCTGGAGGAAGTGTTGGTTCGACGGTTGAAACATACGGAATGGCCATTGCCCGATGTGTTTCTCATAGACGGGGGGAAACCACAGGTGAATCGTGCGATGAAAGTGTTGCGCGCATTTGAAATAGATATTCCGCTTGTCGGGATTGCAAAAGGTCCAGAGCGAAAGAAAAATGAATTTGTATTTGGCACGCGTGATCGTGGATTTATCAAGTGGGTGAATGAACATCAGGATCTTCTAGTGCGAGTCCGCGATGAAGCGCATCGATTTGCGATTACGTATCAGCGGAAGTTGCGACGGTTGAAGAAATAGAACACGGATGACACTGATTGAACAGATGTAAACGGATATTACAAATAAAAAAAAGCGCCTTCGGGCGGTTTTTTTGTAGAAAAAAAGTTGT
Organism: Candidatus Magasanikbacteria bacterium CG_4_10_14_0_8_um_filter_42_12; assembly: GCA_002784795.1. Taxonomy (GTDB): domain Bacteria; phylum Patescibacteriota; class Patescibacteriia; order Magasanikbacterales; family UBA922; genus UBA12086. Next base: position 291 of record PFLZ01000078.1, on the reverse strand, counting down.
TGTACTTAGAAATGTTTACTTATCCACCAAAAGTGGATAACAGTGGTTGCATGTGGAGTGAAAGTGGGTTAAAATGGTAATACGTGGGGAAAAGTGGGGATTTCTACATAGCGAAAGCTGGTAGAACGTGTCCTATCCTGATTACAGGGTTTTGGACGTCACTCAAGATATGTAACGTGCTTGTCTATATATCTCGTACCTCCACTTTCCTTTCCACGTATGTTTATCGGTGAGTATTCTCACAATCTAGACGAAAAGGGACGGCTCGCTGTCCCAAAGAAATTTCGTACT
>PFLZ01000008.1 GCA_002784795.1 Candidatus Magasanikbacteria bacterium CG_4_10_14_0_8_um_filter_42_12 | reverse complement strand
AAACGGACTAAAGTATCTCGGGCATGCGCTGATTAATTTGCGTGTCTTTGTTGGAAACTCTGTATGAGTTCGATATGAAAGAAGTATATCAAAATTTGAACGGAGTGGATAGAATAAAAAAAGCACCCATTGCTGAGTGCTTTTTTCTTTGTTGATTGATATTTATGCAACGCTCTTGAGCTGTTCTTCGACTTCTGAAGCGAGGTCTGTCTTTTCTTTTTCAATACCTTCTCCGAGTTCAAATCGAGCAAATCGTCGGACAGAAATTTTTTCTCCAATTTCACCCGTTTTTTCAATCAACAACTTTTCAATTGTTTTATCTTCATCTTTGATAAATGCCTGCTCCATGAGACAAATTTCTGAATAAAATTTGTCAATCTTTCCTCCGACAATTTTTTCTATAATGTCGGCAGGTTTCCCTTCATTTTTCATTTGTTCAACATAAATAGCTTTTTCTCGTTCGAGCACATCGGCAGGGACTTCGTCACGTGTGACATACTGCGGTGCTGATGCAGCAATATGCAATGCAATATCACTCACAAGAGATTGAAACCCTTCATTTTTTGCAACAAAGTCAGTCTCACAATTGACTTCCACGAGAACGCCCACTGATCCACCGCCATGGATATAACTTGCAACGGTTCCTTCGGCAGCGACTTTGCCTGCACGTTTTGCTGCTTTTGCAACACCACGTTCACGGAGCCAATCAAGCGCCTTTTCTAAATCACCATTGCTTTCATCAAGTGCTTTTTTGCAATCAAGCATCCCTGCACCAGTCTGTGCACGAAGTTTTGCAATATCTTGAGCAGTAATTGCCATAGGGTTTGAGTGTTAAAAATGTGTTTAGTATAAAAGAAGTATCGCGTGTTTGCAACGAAAGAATACATCTCACTTCGCCTGCCTGCCGGCAGGCTGGTGAAACTAAGATTATATTTCACCTATGGTGAAATAAGAATAAAGATTCCTTCATAAACCGAAAGGACATGCTTTCTCATTACGATCTTCTCAGCATGTAGCATAATCTTCAATCTTGTTTTGCGTTAGCAAAACGTAATCTTAGCAAAGCGCAGTCTTTCGTGGCACTACGTTACTCTTACTTCCCCACCTCTTCCTTCTTTTGTGGTTCCATTGCTGCTGCAGAAGTTCCTTCTTTGACAGCGTCTGCTACGAGAGTAACCATCATACGAATTGAATTGACGGCATCATCATTTGCAGGAATGATGTAATCTGCTTTTACTGGATTTGCATTCGTATCACATACTGCGATGATAGGGACATGCATTTTGTTTGCTTCGATAAATGTGGTTTTTTCTCGCTGAAATGCTGGGATAAAGATCGCATCTGGAAGACCTTTGAGATCTACGAGTCCACCGATCATTTTTTCCATTTTTTCCATTTCTCGTTCGATATCGAGTTGTTCTTTTTTTGTATATCGTTCGAGTTCTCCATTCGCTTTTTGTTCCATGTAGGAAAGATACTTTTGAATAAGTTTTTTAATTTCTGGGAAATTTGTCAACAGACCACCTACCCATCGGTCAACGAGATATGGCATGCCACACGCAATAGCCGCTTCTTTTACGATATCTTTTGCCTGTGGTTTTGTGGAGACAAATAAAATCTTTTTTCCGTCCTTTGCCATCTGTGTGATCACAGGGAGGACAGAACGAAGCTGTTCGTCAGTCTTTTCGAGATCAATAATATGTACACCGTTTCGTTCGATGTAGATATATTGCTTCATCTTTGGGTGCCAACGTGACACTTGATGTCCAAAGTGGACACCTGCCTGAAGCATTGCTTCAAGTGAAGGGATTTGCATAGATATTTCCTTTTACCTCCTCACCATGTCAGCGTGCAGTGGTGCAGCTGAGGAAATAGTAGGACGAAGCCCGAGGTGAGTGAGTACTAATAATGTGGCGGGATTATATGGCAAACTACTCTTTTTGTCAAGAGATATATGGTATACTATGGTCATCTCTATGAACGATTCACAATTTCCTGACAATCCTTGGTACAAGACTGGCGGCGGCATCGCTTTTTTGGGTGCTCTCGGCGTACTTTTGGCTATAGTCCTCGGCTTTGGTGGGCTCGTAGGATACTATGCACTCCAGATCAAGAACGGCAATGGAGACCAAATCCAAAAAAACATCCAGGAGGCTCGTTCGAGTTTTTCTTCGGATCCACAGCTGACCCAAAAAGACACCGGTATTATGATTGATGACATAACACCATATATTAGAGCATTCAATCCCCAAGAGGGAGACCTGACAAGTCCTGTAACCATTGTGGCATTTATTGATTTTGAATGTCCATATTGCCAAGCGTCATACGCGGTATTCGAACAAGTCCGAAAAAAATATGATGCAGGAGTACATATTATATTCAAACATTTTCCACTCGACAGTATCCACCCCGAGGCAACGCAGGCTGCACTTGCCGCAAGCTGCGCTGAAGAACAACATGCATTTTGGGAATACTACGAACAGCTTTTTACCAAAAAAGATCTTTCTCGTGAAGCACTCCTCTCCTATGCGCACACACTCGGTCTCAATGAATCGGTCTTTGAACAATGCCTGTCGTCAAAACGATATCGTTCCCAAATTCTCCAAGATCTCCAAGATGGTGTTGATCTCGGCGTTCGTGGGACACCTACCTATTTCATAGGAACTACACGCTTTGAGGGGACGTTGCCACTAGACGTGTGGGACACACAAATTATTGCTGCTATCCAATCTCACCTATAATATATGAAACGTTTTTTTCTTTTTGCTTTTCTTCTCGGCACACTCTTGATACCACAACCAAGTCATGCCATCACAGATACACGCTGTTGGATAAAAGAGCAGTGTCTTGCACAACGTGCAGATGAAGATACGTTTCATTCGATGACCCAACAAGAAATTGATGAAGGATTTGTTACATCAACTGAAACCCGTGCTGCATGCGGAGAAAAAGATGCACTCAAAAGAGATCTTGGCTTTTGTCTTCCAGCCACAGTCGCAAAAACAAAAACAACCTTTGGGAGCCAAAATGTATTTACGGACATAGGTAAATTTATCGGTCTGATCTATCGCTACGGCATCATAACGGCTGGTGTGCTCGCCATACTCATGATCATTATAGCCGGCTTCATCTGGACAACGTCAGGTGGCAATGCAGAACGCATCGGTTCGGCAAAAAAGAAAATAGCTGGCGCACTCATGGGGCTCTTGCTCGCCGTCCTCTCCTACTCCCTTTTGAATATTATCAATCCTGCCCTCGTCAACATTCGTCTCCCGCAGGTTTGGAAAATCAATACGCAAGGGATTGCGCCACCGTATTGTGATCAGATTTCCCCACCAAAAAATCTCTCTGAAATAGCAGATTCAATAAATATGACCCAAGCGCAAAGAGATGAAGCAAGTAAACATGTTCCAGAAAAATATACCGTTACTTCCACCGAAGCAATTTGTGGATTTTCTTACTTTGTGGAAGGTGCCAATGATTTGCTGTGTACGGGAAGAACGTGTTCAAATCAAACCAAAAATACCATGTGTGTTCAATATGACGCTGATACAAATCATAATAAAAAAATTGAATGGAGATGTGTAGATTCGAATTTGGTCCTATCGGTAAAATTAACAGGATTGTGGACTTTGATACTGTCAACTTTTGACGGAGTGAAAAAATTCCTTGAAACGGTTGAAAACCACGATTGGGTTGATATCGAAAATGATAATCCTGAATTTTGGCCCGTATGCGAAGGGGCTAATGGATTATACCGAGGCAAAGAGAATAAAAATACATCTTGGAATGCAGTTGAAATAATAAAAACGAAGGGAACTTCAGCTGGCATCAATCCAACACTACTGGACTATGACTTTATCTTCCCTAAACTTTCTCTTGCTGACCAAGACTGGTGCAATAAAGGCAACGATCAACAATCGTATGACAGATTCAAAGGTATTTTTGTCATGATTGAATTAAAAGAATCTGGAGATTTGACCGATCCAGATTTGTGGATCGGACAAGCAGAACCAAAAGAAAGCAATCCGACAGAAGCAGTGGTAGGAAGTTGGTTGCGACCAGATGAGATTGGTACAGGTATGGCATTTACAGATTACATTCCAAAAGAAAATTTAGAAAAAGGCGTCACACTCAATGTAAATGTTTCAGACAAGGTCTTTCAAACTATTGAACAATATACAGGCAGTAACACTAGCAGAAATCGAATGCCAATAAATATAGCTGCAGAGCCAATAAAATGTAAAA
>PFLZ01000076.1 GCA_002784795.1 Candidatus Magasanikbacteria bacterium CG_4_10_14_0_8_um_filter_42_12 | reverse complement strand
ACTAAAGCCACTGACAGTAGGAGGATCAAGTGCTGCAGGTGTGTCTGTAATCGTTGAGGTAACAGAAGAAAAACTACTGCTTAGATCAATACTATTTGTACTTTTTATTTGGAAGTAATAAGTTGTGGCGGGATCGAGACCGGTAAAATCATAATTTGTGTTTGTGGTCGTAACAGAGGTATAGCCTGGAACTGTCGACGATACGGTGTAGTATGCAGCATCTGATATAGTCCCCCATGTTGCTTGGATACTACTCGTCGTATTGGTAAACGAAGAAAATGTTGGCGTGTCAGGCGCTCCGATCATGGTGAGGGTGATAGTTTCATTTTTCGAGTCGAGTGTAAATGAAGTTGATGTTGCTGCGTAGGTGCTACTGGCACTAACACTCACAGCATACGGGTTATATCCTCCATTGGTTGTTGCAATAGAGGAAGATGTCATGGTAAATGCTGAAAGATATCCAGAATACGCAGTGTATCCAGTGTCTGTCGTGGTTGCACTATATGTTTGACTCGTATCGTCGGAAGTAAAGGTAAGCCCTACACCGCCAAGTGGAGTAGAGCTGGTATTTTGTATGAGTGCACGCGTTTTGAATTGAACGTCGACATTTCCTGTACCAGAAATAGTACTGGACGCTCGTGTGAAGTCAACATTTTTTAATGTATTGTCGCTCGTGGAATCACTATAGATATCATATTGGGTAGAGTTCGTGATGGTGCTATCTGATATGACCGTCGTTGCGGCAGTTCCTTCGAGTGAGATACCGTAAAGATTGTTTGTCGATGTAACATTGGTAATTGTGGTGTTTGTCGTGTCAATGAGTTGAATTCCTGCAATACGGCTACTCACTTGTGCGAGGACAGGTGGGTCAGTGTAGCCAGAGGTAACGGTAATACTAGCACTCGCAAATGCTGCACTATCATAGGTGTAGGCTCCTCCAGACTGGGCAAAGGCTGCATTGACCCATGCAGCAGGAGTGCTACAACTTCCGAGCGCTTCGAACGCTGCCTGATTTGCCGCAACACTACTCGGTACAATCATTGTTACAGGAGAGCCAAACACTGTGGTGAGCGCAATATGATAGTCATCTGTTCCCATGCCGAGGTATGCCGATACATCATTCCCATCGCTTGGGGGCATAAATGTAGCAAGATTATCTACATTACAATCTGTTTCTACCAAAATAGCGTATCCATCTGAAGGAAATTCTAGTGCGAGTGTTTGATTGTATGATGTTCCACCATAGTCAAAGCTCAATCCTGTCCATGTGTATGATGATGCCGAGCTTATTGCATCTTGTACTATCATATCTTGGATAGTCATGCTATCGAGACCTGTGAGTTTGATAGGGCTTGCGGAGGCATTTGAAATAATAGTACTCGCTCCAGCTCCTTCTATGGTCACTGATCCTGTACGCCTGCTGGTCGTCGTCATGGCAAAGTTGCTGTAGGTACCGGCGGCGAGTGTCCAGGTATCATTTGTAGCTGCTGTATTTGCAATGATGCTTGTGGATGTGCCATGGCAAGATGAATAATCTACCGTACAATCATCATCGATAGTAAAACTGGAGCCACGTGCTGTACTGTAGTTACCTATGTCTGCTGTGCCATTCACATCGAGGTACAAACTAAATGGGGCAAGTTCAGTATCGTTGCTACTACTGGCATCACTGAGTTTGAAATATGGATTGCTGGTCAGTGCATTACTGCCGACAGTCGGACTGAAGCCATCGCTGGTATTGTCCTGTATCTGTGTGCCAATAGAATAATATCCATTATAATCATTTGTAAGGGTAAACGTTGCGCCGGCATTATTTTTGCTTGTTTGAAATCCATTTCCAAGACTCGCAGTACTTGATGCATTATAAAAAATATTATAATTTGCAGTGATGGTAATATTGCCAGACGAACCTCCTGCATCATCATAAAAATTGATACCAGTATGACTCCCTTGGTAGAGCCAAATAGTATTATGTTCTATTGTTGCATCAACATTTTTCCCAGTTGCTGTATTGATGACACGGATGCCATCATTTGCTTGATTGGCAATGCCGAGGGATGATTCTAGAATAATATCATTGTTTGATATTGTGCTACTTGCTGCATCGTTCAAATACACAGCTCCGTTTGGATATTGTACAGATGGGGATATCTCGTAGCTCAGCGTATTATTTTGAATGAGAGTACTTGTGACTGTATCAAAATAAAGAAGATTTTTGATAGAACTTTCATAGGAACGAATAGTATTCGATGTAATAGAAATATTTTCTGCAACAGCGAGGTTAATGATACTAGTGTCACCATTTGGTGCGTATGTCTCAAGGGTATTTCCCGAGATTGTTATGCCTGTGAGTCCTGAACTCGCATTTATATGTTGAATACCTGTATTATTCGAAATTGTGGTATTGTTTGAATTGAGGCTTATTGTACTGGTTGTCGATGTACTAAAGGTATTTCCCTCTATTACAGAGCCAGCTCCATTGAGAGAAATTCCAACATTTTCTACGTTACAATTTTGTATTGTAGAACTTGCAGTCATTACGATCGATTTTTGAGTTCCAGTACCTCCTACGATTGCCCCACTGCTTTGACAATCGAGCGTGATACTTGTCTTGGAATTAAATGTGAGTGGAAACGTCTCTGTAGAAGTCGCATACGTCGCATTAATAGTTAGGTAATCACCATTTTGTACACTACTGCTCGCAAATGCAGATGTGAGAGTCGTAAAATCACACCCACTTGCACAGACGGTCCATGGATCTCCAGAGGTCCCTGTCCCTGCTTTTGCAATATCCAGATGCGCATCATAGAGCTGTGGCAAGAGGATGGCAACAAGAGCAATGCCTAAAATAGTTACTGTCATCCACACGTTTGGAGTGTATTTCTTTGAAAGAAAAGAGATGGAATGTATTTGCATAAAAAGGGTATGTGTGTCACTAATCATTGTGAGCAAGTATCTCATTAGTAGGCAAGAGATGATACAAAATTAGTATATCATATATATAATACCTTTTGAATGAAAAATATCGTGTATATCTGGACATGATGTGGGAATGTAGGGTAGAGTATCAATATTCGTAGCTACCTATGAGATTTTAATATATATATGACACGTACATCACGTCTTTTGTGGAGGATTTTTCTATTTGTCCTGTTTTGTATAGGCTTTGCTTTTTTGGTGTATGGGTATGACTGGTACCAGGAATCACGGGAAGTACGAGAGGAACACGCAAGACAGCAGGCTGCTATTTATGCGGTGATCTCTGACCGTCAGGCTGACGACCTCGATGAAACAGGTGATCCCTTTGAAGAAGATGGCATTGTGCGCGTCCTGTTCATAGGACTCGATAGTCGGGCAGGACAAGAGTTTGGACATTGTGATGCTATTCAATTGATTGAAATTGATAAGAAAAATGAGAGTGTAAATATCACTGCGGTCCCTCGTGGCACGTATGCGCCGCTTCCTTTTGGGAAAGGTGTCACTTCGACAGATTATTATGTATCCAATTCATGCGCACTTGGGGGACTTGAATATGGCATTACCAATATTGAACGAATTCTTGGAAAGAAAGCGGATTATCTCGTGATGGTTGGATTTTCTGAAACATTTGGTATATTGCGACGGATGGAATTGCCAACCACAGAAACATTGCAATGGCTTCGCAATCGTCAGGGCTATGCAATAGGCGAGCCACAGCGTGCACGCAATCATTCTACCTTTATAAAGCAGATGATGGTGAAGTTTGTGCCAGAGGATGCGTCTGCGATTGATACGGCATTTCATTATCTTATATATAAGATGGTGCGCACCGATTTGCGATTTGGAGAAGCAGAAGAAATTGTCAAAGTGCTTTCTGCCATGAATATCCAGGAACACCCAGAAAAAATTTCTTTGTCTATGAAGCCTGCATATACTGTGCAAGATATTCCCTATGATCCAGATACTATTTCGGAACATCTCTCATCAACGCTCGGCAAGATTTCGCAATGGCTGCCAAAAGCAGATTATTCTGGACAGTCAGAGGAGGATATCCAAGGTAAGCTGTTGGCGACCATTGCAGAGCATGATGGCGATGAAGAGTTTTTCAAATGGGCTTTTGAAAATGATCTGTGGCTCCAGATAGAAGATGATACCACACGTGAACAGATGAGATGGGATATGATGAACACGTATTTTACTCTGATCACAGTACAAGAAAAACAAAATTTGCTTGCGGACTATGTACTCGAGATGGAACAGCTGGGGAAGAGCGAGTGGGAGGAGAAGGGGAAGGCGCTCTTGCTGACGTGGATAGAAGATACACAAAGGTAGTTCATTTTTCAAAGAAAGATTATATGCCGACTTCGTCGTCATAAGAATGAAGCTCCCCGCCCCAGAGGGGCGGGGTATCAGTTCTCTA
>PFLZ01000166.1 GCA_002784795.1 Candidatus Magasanikbacteria bacterium CG_4_10_14_0_8_um_filter_42_12 | reverse complement strand
CAATATGGTCCGTTTGTGATTGGAACGTCTCGACCAGAAACAAAGTTTGGTGACAAATATGTCGTCATGCATCCAGACGATGAACGCTATGAAACATACAAACATGGCGATACCTTTGAATGTGAATGGATCAATGGAAAGGTAACTGCGACGATTATCAAAGATGAAGCTGTCGATCCAGCATTTGGAACGGGTGTTATGACCATCACACCTTGGCACGATGCAACAGACTTTTTCATTGCAGAGCGTCATGATCTTGAAAAACAACAAGTCATTGATTTCGATGGTAAACTTCTTCCTATCGCAGAAGAATTTGCAGGCATGCATATTCTCGAAGCACGACCAAAGATTGTAGAAAAATTGAAAGCAAAAGGATTGCTCGTAAAAGTGGATGAAGACTATGTTCACAGTACCGCTACGAACAGTCGTGGTGGTGGACTTATCGAGCCACAGATCATGAAGCAGTGGTGGGTTAACGTAAATTCAAAATTCAAAATTCAAAATTCAAAAATTGAAGGTATACAAAGTGGAGAAGAAGTTACCTTGCAACAGCTCTTACAACATGTTGTTCGAACAAAACAAATTGCGATTCTTCCAGAACGTTTTGAAAAACAATATTTCAATTGGGTAGATAATTTACTCGATTGGTGTCTGTCTCGTCAGATTTGGTACGGGCATCGTGTGCCAGCCTGGTATTGCGGTGATGAAGTATACGTTGGTATCGACGCACCAGAAGGTGAAGGATGGGCACAAGATCCAGATACGCTTGATACGTGGTTTAGCGCTGGCATGTTCAGTTTTAGTCCACTTGGTCCTGTAGAAGGCGAGTCAGAAGATCAAAAGAATTATCACCCAACGAGTGTTATAGAAACGGGATACGACATTCTCACATTTTGGGTTGTCCGTATGATACTCATGACCACGAGTTTGCGTGGAGAAATTCCATTTAAGACTGTCTATCTGCATGGACTTGTTCGTGATGAACAAGGACGCAAAATGAGTAAGTCACTCGACAACATTATTGACCCACTCGATGTCTCAGAAAAATTTGGGACAGACGCGGTTCGTCTTTCACTCATGGTTGGTTCATCACCTGGCAATGATAGTAAACTTTCGGAAGAAAAAATTGGGTCGTATCGGAATTTTGCGAATAAGTTGTGGAATATTTCGCGCTTTGCGCAATTAACAATTAACAATGAACAGGGAACAATGTTGAAAGAGATTGATTCTCCTGAAGCACGAACGCTTGCAGACAAATGGATTCTTACAAAATTAGAAATAATCGTTGCAGAAGTAACCGAACATATTGAAACGTATAGATTTTCTCCTGCGGCTGAAGCGCTCAGAGATTTTACATGGAATGAATTTGCAGATTGGTATCTTGAAATTGCAAAGATTGAAGGAAAGAAAACTGACACTTTGAATTATGTCCTCAATACGATTCTAAAATTATGGCATCCGTATATGCCGTTTGTTACGGAAGCAATTTGGCAAGAGTTGTATGGAGAAGAAACAATGCTGATGGTAGAGAAGTGGCCATCTCACGTCATTCCGAGCGAAGTCGAGGAATCTCGTGGTAGTAATACCGTCATGTCTCAATTTAATCTCGTGAAAGACATCATCACAAACATTCGATCTCTCCGGTCTGAAAAAAATATTGAGGCAGGGAAAGAAGTGTCGGTTGTGATTGTTTGTGGAGAGGAACAATCAATGCTCGACGAGAATGCAGCGCTGATTCGAGGATTGGCACGTGTTGGGTCCCTGACTGTCACCGGAGACGAGAGTGCAAAGCCAGATCAAGCGTCGAGCGCGGCAATTGGTTCCGTAATGATCCACCTCGATCTCGCCGGAGCGATCGACGTTGATGCAGAAAAAGCACGTCTCCAAAAAGAAATCGATCACGTTGCTCCCTATGTGATACAGCTCGAGAAAAAACTTTCAAATAGTAGCTTTGTCGATAATGCTCCAGAACCGGTTGTGGAAGAAGAAAAACAAAAGCTCGAAGAAGCAACACAAAAACTCACTGCTCTACAAGAACAACTCTCGATGTTATAATAATGCTCTATGGCAATTTCAACCGACAAAACTAAAATTATCGAATTGCTCACTCGCGGTGTCGAAGAAATTATTGATAGAAAACATTTAATGGAACGACTCGAGTCGGGCAAAGAACTTCGTGTCAAACTTGGTATTGACCCAACGAGTCCAAATCTTCATCTCGGACGATCGATTCCACTTCTGAAACTTCGAGATTTTCAAAAACTTGGACACAAGGTTGTGTTCATCGTTGGTGATGCGACGGGTGTGATAGGTGATACGTCTGACAAAGAAAGCGAACGCCCAATGCTCACGCGAGAAGATGTTGAAAAAAATCTCGAAAGTTACAAAGCGCAAGTGGGGAAAATTCTTGATCTCGAAAAAACAGAATTTCGACACAATTCTGAATGGCTCAATAAATTGAGTTACGAAGAAATAGGGGAACATGCAAATGTTTTTTCTGTATCAGAATTTATTTCTCGAGATAATATTCGTCGACGTCTTGAAGCTGGCACACGTGTATCCCTTCGTGAAGTCTTGTACCCACTCATGCAAGGATATGATTCTGTTGCGATAGAAGCAGACGTGGAACTCGGTGGTACTGATCAGCGATTCAACCTTCTCGCAGGACGAACACTCCAGTCACATTTTGGTCAGGAAGCGCAAGATATTATTATGAACCCACTCGTTGCCGGGACAGATGGACGAAAAATGAGCTCGAGTTGGGGCAACACGGTTAATCTGACCGATGTGCCAGACGACATGTTTGGCAAAATTATGAGCATTCCTGACGATCTTATCATTTCATATTTTACCTACATGACCCGCGTGCCGATGGAAACAGTGGAGCAGTATACGCAAGCAATGAAAGATGGTGGCAACCCACGTGATTATAAAATGCTCCTAGGAAAAGCGATTGTTTCTTTTTACCATTCTGCAGAAGATGCAGAAAAAGCAGAAGCAAACTTCATCAGCACATTTTCAAACAAGCAAGTGCCCGATGACATGCCAGAACTAACACCAACAAGCGCAAACATTGTCGACGTTCTTATAGAAGCTGGCTTTGCTACGAGTAAAGGAGATGCTCGTCGTGCAATCGATGGCAATGGTGTCCGTGTGAATGATGAAGTAGTTTCTTCATACGATGTTGAAGTGAGAGCTGGTGATGTGGTAAATAAGGGAAAACGAAGTTTCTTGAAAATAAAATAGTGATAGAACGTTTCCCCTCCTTACGAAGCCTTGCCTGCAGGCAGGCAGGGAGGGGAGCAAGGGGAGGTTTACTTAGCAAGAAAAAAGGGGGGAGTATGACAACGCTGTTTAACAAATCAGAATATACAGGACGCAGAAAAAAATTACGTAGAGACATGCCAAAAGGAGAAAAATTGTTGTGGCAACATCTTAAAAATACCCAGTTAGGATACAAGTTTCGTCGACAATGTAGTGTCGGACCATATGTAGCAGACTTTTACTGTCCAAGATTACGATTGGTGATTGAAGTTGATGGTCTCAGTCATTACGATGATGAAGCAAAAATATACGATTTGAAAAGAGATGCGTATATGAAGGAAAAAGGATTGACGGTGAAAAGATATACAGGTGGACAAGTGTGGCATGAACTTGATAGTGTAAAGCAGGATATTTTCAATACGTGTATTGAATTAGACAACGGTGGGATGCTTCGAGAACCACCCCTAACCCCTCCCTGCCTGCCTGCAGGCAAGGCTTCGTAAGGAGGGGAACCAATTTAGATCTTATGTTACATGACATTCACAATCAATTAAAAGAAAGACTCGCCTCACTCGGCATCATGCACGTGGAGCTTACGACACCTCCAAACCCAGACATGGGTGATATTGCGTTTCCCTGTTTTGCATTGGCAAAGCAGGAAGGGAAGAGCCCGGCAGAGGTAGCGACAGAGCTTGCCGCAAAATTGAATGATGCGTACGCAAAAGAGGATCTCAGAGAATCAAGTTTGATAAAAGATATCAAAGCATTTGGTCCATATGTGAACTTCTTTCTTGATGGAACTGAATTGGCGTCATTTGTTCTTGGTGGCATTGCAGAAGCAGGAGAACACTATGGGCAACACACGATAGGAAATGGCAAACAAGTGTTGATTGAATTTGGCTGCCCAAATCCGATGAAAGTATTTCACCTCGGGCATTTGAAAAATCTTATTACTGGAGAAGCCGTTGTCCGAACATTTGAAAATGCTGGGTATGATGTAAAGCGCGTCAATTATCAGGGAGACGTGGGCATGCATATTGCAAAAGTGCTTTTTGGACTCCAGACTATCCCGCCTTCGGACGGGATCCCTGCCAAAGGCGGGACAGACGACGGACAACAGTCGTTTGCCGATGTTGCCAAGATCATGACAGATATGAAGGATGCCTCACTCGAAGAAAAAGTTGCCTTTCTTGGGAAAGCGTATGC
>PFLZ01000063.1 GCA_002784795.1 Candidatus Magasanikbacteria bacterium CG_4_10_14_0_8_um_filter_42_12 | reverse complement strand
CCGACGAAGACGTCGATGACGAAGGAAGTGTTCCCCTCAGTCACGGTCGTCCAGCTGACCTTTGTCGGCGATGTACCGACCGGGTAGATCGCGATCTGCAGATCACCGTCGATGATCGGGTACTGGAGCGAGATCACGAGAGTGGTCTCGACCTGGACGGGGAGCTGGTCGGGATTGTCGGCTTTGGGGCCGGCGTCCGCGACGACCGTGTCAGTCTGGGTGTTGGTGGGGGTGGATGCTGTGTCGCACCCGAACATCAGGAGAGCCGCCAGGATGGCGGCGAAGATGGTACGCTGCTTTGTCATGGCGGTCGTTCCTTGCCTCGCTGAGCGAGACGGTGATTCCGGCGAGCCGGAAGAAGTTGGGAAGGCTTGAGTCCTGACAGTTGATGACGCGGTAGTCACCAGTTCTCAGAACCCAATCCTTCGAAAGGAGTATGCCATGTGTATTTGTGCTTCTCACACACCATATGTTGTATCTTTTGCCATACCGTGAGGCATAGTCAACAGACACGCTTGAAAAAGAACGGGAAGAGTATCTCCCTAAAAAGAGAAACATTCCTCCAAAGTTAGCTTAGCGTAAAAAACAAGATTTGTCAAGGTGTCAAGGGGGAAAAATCACGGAACACGTAGCACATAACACGTAACACGTTGTAGTGAGATAGGAATACAAAAAGAACACAGATCTTGGGTATGCGATGGTATACATTGAATTTTTTCCCAAACTCCTTAGTTTCACCTTGTTACGTGTTATGTGCTACGTGTTTCGTGAATAAGTGTTGCGTGCTATGTGTTATGTATTTCGTGACAGATAGCATGTAACAAAAGAGACCCTGCATATTACAGAGTCTCTTTGGTGGTGGAGTGAGGGGGAGTTGAACCCCAGAAACCTAGATGATAAGCCAGGCTGCGGAACCCCCGCGCTCATCCTCATATCCACCGCAAAAAGTATATCATAAAAAAAAAGAACCCCGAAAACGGGACTCTAGAGTAGGTGCAAACGGTATTTCTGCAACCTGGCTTATCATGTAAAAAATATACCATAAAAAAGTCTTGAAGTCAATGGAATTTGTGAGGATAACTTATAGCACGTAGCACTTATTCACGAATCACGTAGCACGTAACACGTAACACACCGTGTTTGTTGGCAAGCACATAATCTTCAGGGAACACTGATGCCTGTGGTATAACGAAGCGCAATCTTTCTTTGCGAGGTGTCCGGCCGTACATAGCAAGATTGTTACGTGCTATGTGTTCCATGTTACGTGTTATTAAATCTGTCCCCATTTCCCTCTACGCAAGTCAAAATATATGATATACTCTCTATATATTTATCCTGTTCCATGCTTGCACGGATAACACACTACAATCGAGCATTTTTTGCGCTATGTAAAAAACTTCTCCCGACAGGACGAAAGAAGTTTTTTGTATTACCGGTAGTATTTGCACTCGTGAGTATTGGTATATTTGCGATAGCTGCACCGACGCATGCAGAAGGAATTTTTACGGATATTCTCAATGGGATCTTGGTTGCGTTCAGTTGGATCATGTTTGTTCTTGCACGATTGTTCATCGGTATTACGATTTTTGCTCTCAAGTTTTTCATAGAAGTTGCTTCGTACAACAATTTTATTGACACCCCTACGGTAAAGATAGGGTGGTTCCTGGTCCGTGATGTTGCGAACATGTTCTTTGTGGTCTTGCTTCTGGTCATCGCCTTTGGGACGATCCTAGGCCTAGAGCAGTATGAATGGAAAAAGACCCTGATCAAACTCCTTTTCGCTGCTGTCTTTATCAATTTTTCCAACATGATCGCGCAGCTCATCATCGATGTGGCGCATGTGTTTACAATTACCTTTGTCAATGCGATATCAGCGACAGCTGGAGGGAATATTATTCAGCTGTTCAATATAGACGCAGTGTACAAAATTACCGGAGCAGACAAGTTTGGGGATGGCGGCGATCTTAAAATAGAAGCGTTTGCTGCGTCTGTGGCGTCATTCTTGCTAGCCGCGATTATGATGGCAACAATGGGGGCATTTGCAATTGTCATGGCAGCACGAATGGTGATTTTGTGGGTATTGATTATCCTGTCTCCACTTGCTTATATTTTCCAAGTCATTCCGCAGACACAAAAATATGCGCAGGAATGGTGGAGCGAATTTACCAATCATGTCATCGTCGCACCAGTCATGGTCTTTTTCCTCTGGCTTGCTTTTGCAACACTGAATAGTTCTGTGCCACAACTCGATTTTGGCAGTGCCGGAGCAGAAGCGACAAGTGTCATAGAAAGCGGTGCACAAGTGAAGGATGGACAGAAAAAATTGAGTATTTCAGAAGCGACGAGTTGGGAAAACCTTGCGAGCTTTTTGATAACAACAGTCTTCCTTATCATCGGTCTGAAGACTGTCCGAAATCTCGGAGTAGTAGCCGGCGGTCTGACGTCGAGCGCGACTGGATTTGTAAAGAATGTCGCAACGATTGCGACGGGGGTTGCTGCAGGACGTGCCGTGGGGAGATATGCAAAGAAGAAGGGAGATGAAATACTCGCGCAGCCAGCACGTGAATGGGGCGATAGGATGAAGAAGCGAATAAATATCGCGCGAGCTACAATGCCAGTCGTCCGAAAAATTCCGTTTATTGGAAGAATGGGGGAATTGCGTCGTCAAAAATTGAATGAAGAACTTGATAGAAATAGCAAGATGACTGATGAGAATATTATCGATACTATTAGTCGAAAAGAAAATATTGGAACACTTGACAGGGTTGGAAAGAAATTTGGGTTTGGTATCGAGGCATGGAAGAAAAAGAGATATAAACTCGAAGCCGAAGAGGATGTTATTAAGGCTGAAAAAGCAGAATCAAAACGTGGAAGAAAAGCAGGTGTTGCAGCAGAACAGGCAAAAATTGCAAATAAGGCTGTGAAGGATAGCGGTGTAGTTGATGAACTCAAAAAAGAAAAAGAAGAAGCTATAAATGAGTTCCGAAATAAAAAAGAAAATAAAGAAGAGCTTGCTGATGTGGGAGAGGCATGGGCAAAAGCAAATATAAAGGATGCTGATTTGCAAAAACAAGCAAATGATAGTCTTGAGAGTGATGTAAAAGATGTTGTTGAGGCTAAATTTGACGAGACAGAAGGTTCTGGCTTAAGAACCAGAATTGAAGAATTGACTACTGCTCTGAAGACGTTAACTGACTCTTATGAAGAAGCAAAGAAAGAGGCTTTTGAGTCTGCTGTTGATACTGTTGCAGGTAATCTTGGAGAAAAAGATATTGATGAATTTGACAAAAATTCTCAGAAAAAGGTGGAAGCATATATGGCTGCTAGTGGAGTTTCTCAGAATGAGGCTATTGCTGAGTTAATGAAAAAAAGAGAAATATCACCTATAGAGGGTGGTTCATTAAGTGGCATGATAGACGAAAAAATGGCAGCAGATACAGATTTATCAAAATTAAAACTTGCTTCAGAAACTGCACAGACAGCATTGACTGGTGCCCGTAATGAACGTAAAGGATTGGTTGATACATATACACAAACAGACGAAGCACAGGCTTTGAGAGCAAAAGTTATTAAAGATACTGGTGATGTTGCAACACGCGCTGCGAAACTTAAGGAAGATAGAATTGCAACTGAAAATAGAGATCGTTTTCAAAAAGCCGAAGCTGGATTTGCAACCACGAAGGAGGCTAAAGATCTCGCGACAGCGTCTGAGAAAAAGATTTTCCAATTGGCTGATGATATCGCGACTGGGAAATATGTAAAAGGGGTAGAAGTGGAGGGAGATGCAAAAGCTCGTCAAGCAATTGCAGAGCGTATACGTATGCAGGCAAAAACCGTAGGAGGAGATCGAAAGGAAGCCGAAAAACGAAGTCAAGAGGCACAGCTTGCAGAGACATTCCAAAAGTCAACATTTGGAGAGGTTTCTATGATCTTGCAAGATGCTGCAGATCAACTGGAGGCAAGCTCAAAGGCCGCTGCTGAAGTGTTCAAAAATAATAAAATTGCAAAACAACTAGAAAAGGCTGCTGATTTGTTGGAAAAAAGAATAAAAGCAGGTGCACAAAAAGGAGGAGAAGCACTTGTGGCAGAATTGGATAGAGAATTAAGCAAAAATTCCTATGCACAGGCTGCACAGAATACACAGAAACTGGAGCAAACAAAGAAAAATCGTACGATGTACGAGACTATGCTTGGTGAAACAGCAAAGGCGTATTCAGTCGAAATGCCAAATTATGGTGTATCCACTCCTTCTACCACACTTGTCCCTTGGGCAGAGAGTGTTGCCAGTGATTTGAAAACACAAGAAGCAGGAGACGCGGCCTCATTTGCGTCTAGTCAGTTGGCACATCTATTACTCGCAAAAAAGAAAGGGACACTGACTCGACAACAACGCGCATTTATGATGGGAACGGCGATGCATGTGGGAAAGAATGGATGGTTTGATGATGTCATTTCACAGGTTGCTACGGATCTTCAAAAGGCAAAAAATGGTGAATTTAAAGATGATAAAGACAAAATGGAACAGCTCAATAATTTGAGAGATATTTTTGTAGGTCAACTGGGTATTATCAACGAAGACGAAACAACCGGAAAATATACAAAAACATCTGATTTTGCACGTGTGTCAAAGGTACAGCAACTCATGGTAACGGCCGGTGACACAGATTATATGCGTGATCACGAAACAATACAGAAAAAAATTGCAGCTGCGAAAAAAGGAGAAACCGTGTATGTAAGCGGTGACAGTGGCGCAACTATTGACAAAAATGATTCATATAGTGCTGTTGTTAAAAAATTGGGTGATGCAGGACAATTGATAAGCATGTCTGCAGAAAACTTTGAGAATAAAATGCAACAATCTGCAGAATTTATGCAGGAAGCAAGTAGTTTTTTCAAGCGTGAAGCAATCAACGTTGGACATCAAGAATATGGAGCTCACTTTCAATGGGATAATGAAATGAATGCATACCGTGTAGCAACTTTGGATGAAGCTGCTACACTCATGGCAGCAGAAGCGCGCAAATTTAAAGGAAAGTTGAAATGGCAATATCATGGTCTCGGAGAAGCTGATGTTGAAAATGGTGTGTTGAAAAAAGTTGACGAAAGATATGCAAAAAGTCAATTGGAAGAACTTAATTCAGTCTTGGCTGCCCGTCAGATGCCTGAACGTTCTGTAGATGCTATTGCGGGGTATGGTTTTGGAAATGGCGCTAAAATGGATGGACAATTTGCATTGATCGGGGAAAGTGAAGAAGCCATATTAAAGAAACATGGTACAATGGAAGCCTATATAAAAAATGTTTTAGTTCCGCTGGTTGCAGGGAACGCTGATACCTTCAACTATGTGATGGCAGCAAAAGCACAGCATGTAGATCGTTTTGATGCTGACAAAGGGTTGGCAAACATCAAAGTTGCAGGAACGGATATTCAAGGAAGAAAAAACAGTGATTTCTTGAATAATTTATTGAAATATATTGAGAAAAATAATAATACCATGAATGTAGAAGAACATTTTATGGATAAGATACGACAGGGGATAGCGGCATCGTCAAAGCGTGAAGAAGCATTAAGAACAAAAGGGAGAGGTGATCGGGATGATGAAGATGAAGCTGACATGCGAAGACCTACGTAATCAGAAGACAACTACTCTATATTTTGTGTATGTTTGAAATAGAAAAACAATTTGAAAAATTTCATACGACCGACTTTGTAAAAAGTATCGAGGCGTTTCGTACACTTCAAGAATTTTTTAGAGAACAAACTGTTGTTCGTTTTTCAGAAGAGCAACAGTCATTTCGGATTATAATTCGAGATATCGCTGACATTGCACAGGCCTATAGTCAGGATACCTCAGAAGAATATCCGAATGTTCAAGAAAAAAGTGTGTTAGAAATGTTTGATACTGATACGGTGACTCTATTTGTTAAGAATTGGAATACATGGATTGCATCCTATACACAGACACCAAATACTGTATCAGCTGAAGAACATACGTATAGATTGATTTCTTCTGTCAATATTAGTGATTTTGCAAAAAAATATGGTGTTGCTGCAGATAGTATTGATTTCTTATCTACGCAATATGATGGTTTTTCCGACGTGGTAAAACAGACTATTTCAAATGCGTTTGGAGAGCTAGAAAAAATTGGAGAAGAGATGATATCTCAGATAGAACTCATCGCTGCTTTTCTGAAAGTGTCAAAAGTGGATGCTTACACAAAAAAAGAATTTGCAGATGTATTATCTGGTGATATTTCAACATATGATGGACCTCGACTTGCTTCAACTGTTAGATATCTTTTAGATAATGGTGAAGGATTTGCACTCAGTACTATTGCATACGAACATTTGCATGTGGTAGACATCTATAAAAAATCGATATACAGTTGGGACGAAGCTTTTTACCTGACCATATTGCTTCACGTGCCTTTTATTTATTTCAGACAGTTGGATTGGGAATTCCAGGAATTTTGGTTATCTTTTTATTTTGTAAAGGCGCAGATAGCAGGTGTTCCACTCACCCACGTATTACAAGATTATCTGTATCAAGAAACGTCAACGTTGGTAGATTACGTGAATGAAAATATTTTTTTGTTGAAAAGCCTTGATAAAAATAAGGAAACGTTGCCTCTTGGGCTAGACGGAGAATCGATAGCACTAGGGTCACTCTTCAAAGATTACATGCTCCGTCTGGGAGACAAATTCAATGATGGATATAAAAGAGAAGAATATATTGATGAACATGTGGCACATGTAGAAAATAAAGGACTGTGGAAACATGTACTTAGAAAAGTATTGTACATCTATGG
This sequence comes from Candidatus Magasanikbacteria bacterium CG_4_10_14_0_8_um_filter_42_12, assembly GCA_002784795.1. GTDB lineage: Bacteria > Patescibacteriota > Patescibacteriia > Magasanikbacterales > UBA922 > UBA12086. The sequence goes on along the minus strand of PFLZ01000063.1, from coordinate 11,555 downwards.
GCATATCAAATCAGTAGATCTCATCGAAAAAAATCGTGGATCAGAGCCAAATGAGAAAGAAATTTTTGATACGCAGATGGAGCATTTGCTCACATGGTGGATCGATGAAGATTTTTGGTCATTGATTGCTGACTATTTCACAAAGGAATTCAAACCAAAAGAGAATGAATATCCTTCTGTCGTACCACTTGAGCCTTTTTTGTTGCAGATCCAAGCAAACGAATCACTCGAAGATCAAAAGACGCAAGAAAAAGTAATCCGCTTCAACGAATTTTTGCGAGAGCAGGGGGTATTGAAAGAAGATCAGGATATTGTGGTATACAATCAGCAGACAAGTGCATTTGAATGGAATACATCGTTGTAATCTATGGCAGAACCAATGATTCTCATAAAAAAAGCAGATGGAACGACCGAGCGAGTGCCATTATCTTCGGTTACCTCAATAAACAATAAACAACAATCAACTAGCAATAAACAACTAGCAATAAATCCCGCAAAGCGGGATCCCACTTTGCGGGACAATAAGCACGTAACAGTACATAATGAGCAAGAGATTTCTGAACCCAAAACTTTGAACTCTGAACCCCGAACTAATATCCCCGAACCAATATCCCCGAAACTCGAACCCGTCCCTCCAAAAAAACAAACATTTCTCACTCCTGCTCCGAAATCAGTTCCTGCACAGGCACCGAGACTGCCAAAAGACACCGACCTCCCAATGGAAGAAACACCGCATGAGCTTTCTACGACGACTCCCGTTTCTGACTATTTTACTGACCTCGCAAAGGCGCATGAGTGGAACGAGCAGGATCACAAATCTCCGCTCGAAGAAACTGTCAGTCAGGCAGATGTGATCAATCCTCTTGCGAGGGCAGTGCCATCAGCGCGTTTTGAGGACGTGGCCATGGTGACAAAAAATATTTCTTTTTCAATACCTGTTGATCTTGAACATCGATTGCATTCACTGATACAGTCACGACTCAAAGATATTCGCAGTGACGCACAAGTCATCGAGTATGCTGCTCGTCCTGCGGAACATGGTGGCCTCGCGCTCACGAGTGAGCAGGCACAGGAGCTCATACAAGCAATTCATACGTCACTCGAGACATCTCGTGAGGAATCTATTCCCGCTCCGAGAAGAACGGTCCAACAAACACCAACACCCAAAAAAACAGCAACAGTTTTTTCATCTGCACCAACGATGTCATCATCGAGCGGAGGAGGGGATACATCGTTTACCGACATTCATCCTCCTGAAAAACAACAACAAACCGTCGGACCACTCGAGGAAATAGGGCAGATCACCATGACTGATTTTCGTCGGTACGGGAAAGACCCTGCAAAAGCAACGGAAATACTGAAAGCAAAAATAGCTGTGATCCGAGAAGAATCATATCTCGAGTTTCAAAAAGTAAAAGTGGCATGGATACAAAGTCCGCTGTATGGGCAGTATCTCTCACATATCACACAGTCACTCTCAGAACGAACACCTCTCACGGCATCGAGGAGCGATGATATGACCCCCGAGGATATGAAAGAAATTGCCTTGTTTAGTGCAAGTTTGAGAATGTAGGTGTCACGTAACACATATCACATAGCACGTAACAATGTTCAAAAATGGAGTGACAAGCGTCAGCTGTTATCGGAAAAGCATGAACTCGGTAATCCCGACAAGCTGACGCTTGTCACTCCGTTCGTTCGAGATATGTATCTGTTACGTGCTACATGTTCCATGATTCATGAAATGTTTATGCAACAATTCGTTGTCCCACAATTTATCGAAGTTGAAGACAAGATTTTTGGTCCGATCACCACGAGGCAATTTATTATTTTACTTGCTGCTGGTATTACTATCTTTGGGACATATCGACTTGCTGACACGACATTATTTATTACCATTGCAGTCATTATTGGCCTTATTGCGATTGTCTTTTCGTTTGTAAGGGTAAATGGCCAGGTGTTTCATATTTTTCTGCTCAACATTATTCAGACTATGAAACGGCCTGGACTTCGTATTTGGCATAAAGCATATACAGACAAAGATTTGGAATATTATTTGCACAGTGGTGATGATGATGAAATTTCTGATATTGTGAAGAAAAAGGCTGTGCACAAACAACATATCAAAGATCTCTCACTGGTCGTGAATACAGGGGGATACTATCGGCCCGATGAACATGTCTAAATGAAATGGGTGGGAGTGACGAGCGTCAGCTCGTTTTCGTTGGTTCTAGACAAGCTGACGCTTGTCACTCCGTACCTTTTTTCTAGTATAAACTGAAGACTTCGAATCTGTGATGTTCTACGGTATGTTACTGTCATGAATTATGCAGACATGATATACTTGACACACTGTGTGTGAACGCATTGTATGAAAGACAAAAAAAAGAACGCAAAGAAACACTCGCGCCCAGCGACGCAAACCTATCTTCCTATTGCGGAGATCCGAGATGGTGTTGTCGTATTGAAGGATGGGACGCTCAGAAAAGTGCTGATGACATCGAGCATAAATTTTGCATTAAAATCAGAAGATGAACAAAATGCGCTCATTTCGTCCTATGTAAGTTTTCTCAATTCGCTCGAATTTCCTATACAGATTGTTGTTCAGTCGCGCCGCTTGCAGATAAAACCCTATCTTGCAAAACTTGTAGAAAAAGAAAAAAAGCAAACAAGCGAATTGTTGCGCGTACAAATTGCAGATTATCGTGCCTTTGTAGAAGAATTGGTAGACATCGGACAGATCATGACAAAACGGTTTTATGTAGTTGTCCCATATGATCCATTATCAAATAGAAAAAAAGGGTTTTTTGCAAGATTTAAAGAAGTACTCAAGCCTGCGTTCACGGTGCGGCTAAAGGATGAACGGTTCCAAAAAAGAAAAGAAGATTTGGAATCCCGTGTCAGACAGGTGATGGGCGGGCTCGATGGCATGTCACTGCAGACCGTGGCGCTCGATACCGAGGCCCTCATCGAACTGTATTATATGGGATACAATCCAGACATTGCATTTGCAGAAAGTCTCGGTGATGTAGATAAACTCCAAATTGACACATAACCACGAAACATGTAACACATAACACGTAACAAGATCGAAATAAACTGGGTTGGTGGATATGCAATGAGTTGCATTGCATATCCACCAACAATGTTCTGCGGGCACATCTTTGCAGTATAAACTTGTTACCTGCCTGCCGGCAGGCATGGCGTGCTACGTGTTATGTGTTACGTAAAAAAACTATGCCATTCAAACCACTGACAAGAAAAACAGCCAAAAAAGATCGTGGTCATGATCCAAAAAAGGATGTGACCAAGGATGATCTTATCACGCTCGAAGAAGAACGGCTGTATCGAGAGGGGACCGTGGCTATCAAAGATTTGATTGCACCGTCTGCGTTTCGAGTCGAATCAAACTTCATTCAGCTGGGTGATGTATTTTTGCGTACCATGTACGTGATTACATATCCTCGATATATTTCTGTTGGATGGAGTTCGCCAATTTTGAATTTGAATTCGACCATGGATCTGTCAATGTTTTTTTATCCTGTAGAATCTGCGGTTATTCTCAAGCAGCTCAAGAAAAAAGTAGGTGCACTCCAAGCACAGCTGTCAGGTGATGCAGAAAAAGGAGCGCCACGTGATCCGCTCAGAGAAACAGCACTGCGCGATATCGAGCAACTCCGTGATGATTTGACGCAAGGCATTGAGCATTTTTTTCAATTTGCTTTTTATGTGACGATCTATGCAAATGATAAAAAAGAACTTGATACGTTGACAGAAGATTTGGAAAATATTTTTGGTGCACGACTTATTTATACAAAAAATGTGTTGTTTCAGGCAGAACAAGGTTTCACCTCTACCATGCCACTTGCTATTGATGAGCTGATGGTAGCGTTCAACATGAATTCATCTCCGATTGCCTCGTCGTTTCCGTTTATGTCGTCAGAACTGACCAGTGATGATGGTATTCTCTATGGTATCAATCGACACAACAATAGTTTGATTTTGTTTGATAGATTTTCACTCCAAAATGCAAATATGGTGGTCTTCGCGACCTCTGGTGCTGGAAAATCGTATGCTGTAAAACTCGAAGTGCTTCGCAGTCTTATGATGGGCATCGATGTGATTGTTATCGACCCAGAACGCGAGTATGAACATCTTTCCGAGGCTGTTGGTGGTACCTATATCAATATTTCGCTTGCTTCAGAAGGAAAAGTCAATCCATTTGATTTGCCACGTCCGGTCGGAGAGCAAGTGTCTACAGAAGATATTATTCGGAGTGCAGTCATCACGGCCAAGGGGTTGCTTCGCATTATGCTCGGGCAAGTAACGGCAACAGAAGACTCTCTTCTTGATCGTGCTCTCCTCGAAGCCTATGCAAAAAAAGATATTACCTCTTCATCGGACCTTGCGACCGTCGAGCCGCCAATTATGCAGGATCTGCTCGATGTCCTCGAAGGGATAGACGGGGCGAGTGAATTGGTGATTAAACTAAGTAAGTATACTGATGGAACGTTTGCAGGATTGTTCAATGCGCCTACGAATGTGGATGTGAATAATGCGCTTGTCATCTTTAGTGTCAGAGATCTCGAAGATGAATTGCGCCCTATGGCGATTTATACGTTGGTAAATTATATTTGGAATATTGTTCGCAGTGAACGAAAAAAACGTTTGCTTATTATTGATGAAGCCTGGTGGCTCATGCAACACGAAGACAGTGCGAAGTTTATTTTTGCACTGGTAAAGCGTTGTCGAAAATATTATTTGGGTGTCACGACGATTACGCAGGATGTGAATGATTTCTTGAGCTCACAATACGGACAAGCAATTGTGACGAACTCTGCGTTGCAGCTCTTGCTCCGACAGTCGCCAGCATCAATAGACATAATCCAAAAAACCTTTTTGCTGACAGAGGGAGAAAAATATTTATTATTAGAAGGTGCTGTAGGAGAAGGAATATTCTTTGCTGGATTAAAACATGCGGCTATCAAAGTGGTTGCATCATATACTGAAGATCAGCTCATTACGTCAGATCCAGAACAGCTCTTGCAGATAGAACAAGCCAAAAAAGATTTTGAACAACAAGTTATTAGCCCAGGAAGATCATAACCCGCATATATGCTCGATATTCGTCAACGTCTATTTCTCATCGTCAGTATTGCTGTCCTGCTTGTTTTGGCGATTGTGTTGAGTATCATGGCAATAAACAAACACAATGATACCACGCAGGAACAGCCAGATAATACACAACAAACATCTGGGAATGGTGAAGTGCCAGCACCAATATATGATGCATCGCTCAATTTGCAGCCAGTCATCGGCAATCCACAGCAGCTTGGGAGTGTGCTGGCAAATGAAGACGAAACAGAGCGTTTTGTACGACAACGTTCTATTGATTTTGTCGAGCGTTTTCTCTCATACTCCAATCAATCAAGAAATACCCATATTCGCGATGTCCTTCCTCTCGTCACACCAGAGATGGCTTCTTGGGTAGAAACGCAGGCACAGCGCTATAGTGATACCTATCAGGGAAGTACGACACATGTTATCGTCAGCAGGGTTGAATCTGTGATAGATACTACTGCCATCGTGCATATAGAAGCACAGCAACACCTAGAATCAAAAGATATGGATGAGCGGGTGTATCATACTGGTCGTGTCGAGCTTCTTGAAACAGATGGCACATGGTATGTCTCTGGATTGTATTGGGAATAATGCTGTATGGTATTCTTAAGGGGGGCTATGCAAACAGTGAAGGAGTACCTCTTTCCTGTTTTTTGTTTGTCCTGTGAAAGAGAAGGTGCATGGATATGCGATGATTGTTTCGCTATGATAGATATTACATCACAACTATTTTGTCCATTGTGCCATGAAAAAACGGATTCAGGTGAAGTGTGTGTATCGTGTACAAAAAAACAATTACCATCATTTCTTACGCATCATGTTGCAAGTACAGTATACAAAGAGTCTGGCCATATTGGAAAGAGCATTCATACGTTGAAGTACGATTTTGCGGATGACATCGCAATTGTGTTTGAAAAAATGATTCATCAGTGGGTAAAAAAATATAGACAAGATTTGCCACAGGTTGATAGTATTATTCCTGTGCCATTGCACAAAAAACGGTATGCCGAACGAGGATTCAACCAAGCCGCACTCCTCGCACGAATGCTCGCAAAAGAAACAGAAATTCCGATGTATGAACATATACTCATTCGTACAAAAAATACACCACATCAAGCAAGACTCGATAGAGAAGGAAGGCTTCAGAATGTCATAAAGGCCTTCCGTGTCGTAGCTCCCAAAAAAATGCAAGGGAAACGTGTATTATTGGTGGATGATGTCTATACCACTGGTGCGACGATGCAGACGTGTGCCGAGATCCTTCTCAAAGAAGGAGCAACGGAAGTATATGGGTGGACGTTGGCTCGTGGATAATGATTTTTTTGTAAAAAAAACAAAGGGAGTATTCCTTTGTTTTCATGCGGAGAGTGAAGGATTTGTCCCGCAACCACGTTGTGTGTGCGGGATCAGTGTTCCCTGAAACCCTTTGAACATTGCGCTAGAAAGGGGGTTGTCGGTGTTGGAAACAGTATTATGCGGAGAGTGAGGGATTCGAACCCCCGGTCCTCTTTCAAGGACGACAGTTTAGTAAACTGCTGCTATAGACCACTCAGCCAACTCTCCTTGTGGAAAGGTCATCTGCGGAGAGTGAGGGATTCGTCCCGCCACCACGTTGTGTGTGCGGGATCAGTGTTCCCTGAAACCCTTCTGTTTTTTCTTTCTATACGAGATTCTTTTTTTGGGAAAATCGTCCGCGGAGAGGGCGGGATTCGAACCCGCGGTACCTTGCGGTACGCAGCTTTAGCAAAGCTGTACGATCGGCCACTCTGACACCTCTCCCGATATTTCGATGCACAGCGGAGGGATAGTCCCGACTGAGTCGGGAGAACCCTAGGTGGACTTTCATCCACAACAGTTTTTCCGCCACAATCGGACTCGCCTTTGACTGACAAGACTCCATCTGTGAGCGGAGGGATAGGGATTCGAACCCTAGGTGGACTTTCATCCACAACGGTTTTCAAGACCGCCGCCTTCGACCGCTCAGCCATCCCTCCGCTCACGTATGGATTGTATCGTTGTTGCCTTCGACGTTACATCAAAATATACGCTCTCCAAGAGAGAGCCTGAATAGTATAGCGGGTAATGCAAGATTCGTCAATATATGTGCAATGGTAACTATGTTTGACCCGTTTGAGGAGAGGGCTTATAATACGTACGACATCGCATCTAATTCTCTATAATATATGCTGTAATGAAAAAAAATTATATACATTATTTTTTGCTAAGTATATTGCTGTTGATAGCAAGTTTTTTTTCTTTTTATAATATAGGGAGTGTTAGTTTAGAAAATTGGGATGAAGGGATTTATGCCCAGACTGTGTTAGAAATGAATAATGTCCCCAGGTTATTGGCAACAAACAATTTTCATCCTTGGTTGGAAAAACCAGTCGTTGGTTTTTGGTTACACCTTATTGGTACCGATATGTTTGGGATGAATAATTTTGGGTTACGATTCATGAGCGCACTATCGTTTGTTGTTTCGGTGCTTCTTTTATATGTAATGATAAAGAAATTTTATTCTTACTGGATTGCTTTTTTTTCAAGTCTTGCTTTTGTAATATGTCCGTTATTTTTTTTCCCACACATGATTCGAACCGCTGATTTTGATGGGTATTTTTTATTTTTTACTGTACTAACTTTTTGGACATATATTGTGTCATGGAAGAACCCAAAATTATTTTGGGTTGTTGGGCTTGTCTCAGGAATGAGCTTTATGGTACGTGGATATATAGCGTTGCTTGTCCCTTTGGCAATTGGTGCTCATGTGCTATGGACAAAAAAATATCGTATCCTGCATAGGGGAATAATAACTATTTCTCTTTTGGTTTTTATAGGTATTATGTTGCCATGGCACATCTATGCTTTTGTTATGTATCCCGTGGAATTTATGAACAGCTATGTTGGATATCATTTTTTTCAACGAATGATTCGACCACTTGAAGGACATGTGGGAAATCAGTGGTTTTACTTCAATTTTATTTTTTTTAAATTACAATTTTTCACCATTTTTTTTCTCAGTGCATGTACATATTTTTTGGGGAGATTATTGAAATATGGAAGAGATGAGGATAAACTTTGGCTCCTTTGGTTTTTGGCTTTTGTGATTCCTCTACAGATTATGAAAACAAAAATAGTGTGGTATATGATGAGTGCTATCCCTGTCTTTTTTTGTATTATTGCGTCAGTCTTATATGACGTATATCATAAACATAGATATAAGGGTAACATTGTCGTTGTTGTAGTGGTGTCTCTTCTCGGCATGGCGTATGTTTCTTTTTCGTTAGAGGGAGCTTTTACATATGTTTTGTATCCCACAAAACAGCCAGTCGATCTTCTTACTGAGTATATAGAAAAACGTACACATGTTCCAAAAAAAATACTTACATATTCAGAAAAAGATACGTTTGGGGGGCCTGCTGCAACATTTCAGTGGGAAAGCATCAATAATTATGTTGTGTTAAATCCACAAAATGAAGATGATTTAGATTTTTATGTACATGATGTAAAAGATGACTTTATTTTTTTTACTGATATGGCTGGGTATAAAAAAATAAAAACATTGGATACAAAAGATACTTGGAGGGGCGAAGCCTTATCTTATTTCCATAGCAGTTGGGGAGAGACGGGTGTTCCCATTATTTTAGAAAAAAGATAAATCGTATGCTTTCTAGCTTATCCATAGTGATTCCAACGTACAATGAATCGGGTAGGATCATTCACACAATACATGATATTTTATCGAAGGTCTCACTTTTTACGAACAATTTTGAAATTATTATTGTTGATGATGGATCGCTCGATACCACAAGAGATGACATTGAGAAAGAATTTTGTAGTATCATGGAAAAATCAGTGGTACGTTGTATACCTATAAAGCACCAAGGAAAAGGAGCTGCAGTAAAACAAGGTATGTTATCTTCTAAAAAAGAGTGGATTCTCTTTATGGATGCTGACAATTCTGCTTCAATAGATTCTCTGGCTTTTTTTCAGCCATTTGTACATCAATATGAAATAATGATAGGATCTCGTGCTATCAAAGATGGGACATTAACAAGAATAGACAAGTGGCACAGGAAGATCATGGGGGGCATATTCAATAGTATTATGAGAAAAATGATGAAATTGCCATATCTTGATACCCAGTGCGGATTCAAATTATTTACAAGGAGTTGTGGGCAATTAATATCTCATGACGTTGTAGAAACAGGGTTTGCTTTTGATGTTGAGATCTTGAGCCTTGCAAAATTGTTTCATATCCCAGTAAAGGAAGTTGGTATACATTGGAAGAACTCTGATAAATCACAGGTTAGTGTCATGCGTGATCCTTGGCGTATGCTATGTGCATTGTATAGGATCAAAAAAAGGCATGTATTACATAACTTACATTGAGGGAGGCTCCTGTTGATGGTCTTTGTATGAAGATTTTGGAAAATATGTTTTCATGAAATTGTATGTGCCTGAAATGTTTTTTTGTTCGTATTCATTTTATTCCCACAAAACAAAAAATTTGCTATAGTATAGGTATATATGGCAAAAGAACCAGATGACATTTTTTCATTGATATTGGAGTCACAAAAAGCCGATAGGCAGACCCCCATCAATATTTCCTCACACAGAAACGAGGAGGCATTTCCTGATTGGGCACCTACAGGTGAGGGGCGTCTTGCCATTGATGTGTATGATGTGGTCCAAGAGATTCTTGTCGTTGCGCCAATGGCTGGTGTTGATCCCGAAACGGTAGATGTGCATATCCATGAAGATCTGCTATCTATTCGGGGAATACGACAAAAACCTGCATTGACAGACATGGCATCTGGACAGTATCATGCAGAGTGTTATTGGGGCCCTTTTTCAAGAAGTATTGTGCTCCCGGCAGACGTCGCATCGGGTGGTGCTGTCGCAGAATATACCCATGGACTGTTGAGTATACGTATCCCAAAAACAAAAGAATCAAAAGGAAGAACTATCCCAATAGAAATTGTTGATGAATAATATATGAATGGTACCGTTGAAAAAGAATTGGAAGAAGTAACAAAAAAAATGCAAACCATTTCATGGGCGCGTATTTGGGTATGGGTTATTTCTTTTCTTGTTATTTTGGGTATTGGACTAGGAGGCATGATTTCGTATGCATCTTCATATGAAGCGCGGGTATTACCTGGTGTTGCGATTGGGAGTGTACAGGTGGGTGGTATGGATAGAGAAGAATTGACAGCCTTTTTTCGTGATATGAATAATAAGTTGGTGGATGCTGGTATTATTCTCTCTTTTGATACCGATGGGCATACACAGCGTGTGTATATAGAATCAAGTGTCGTGTCACAAGATGCTTTTTATGAGTTGATTCAAATGAATGTAAATCAAGAAGTTGAACATCTGTTGTCGTACCAAAAAACAGGAAATTTATTGACTCGTGGGTGGTCTGCAATCCTCGTACGCATGTCAAAACCACAATTAGAATTGACCACCGTCACGCTCGATAGAGAACGACTCGAAGAAGTTGTTGCTGAAAAATTGGCACCGTATGCAGAAGATGCACGGAATGCTGATATTCATGTTACGAGTGTCGACCCGCTTCTCTTTAACACAGTGAGCTCAACCATAGGAGTGACGTTTGCATACCAAGATATTATCGGGAAAATCGTTGCGGCATGGAATGCACTGGAAGTGCCAGAAATTACCATTGTGCGTGCGGTCCAAAACCCAACACTTGTAGAAACGGACGTACAGTCTCTCCTTGATCGTCTCCCACGCGTGATTGATGCAGGTGATCTTGACCTGACCTATACATACGAACAAACCAAAAAAGAATATATATGGACAATTTCGACAGATGATATAGCCGAGTGGCTTGAAGTCCAAATACAAGAAGACGCTGTAGGTTTTGGGCTCAATGCATCATCAACAAAAGCATATATCGAAGAAACCATTGCACTAGAGATCGATCAAGATGCGCGTGAAGCAAAATTTGCAATCGGACAAAACAGCAAAGTAAATGAATTTCAAGGATCTCGACCTGGTATTGCTGTAGACATGGATGCGCTGTATACCTCTTTGAATGAAGCCATACTGCAGCGTACCTGGCATGATGAAGGATTTGTGACGTCTTTGCCGGTCATTGTCAAACAAGTCGAACCAGCAGTAAAAACAGGAGAAGTAAATGACCTCGGTATTACGGAAATCCTTGGTACAGGATATTCAAACTTTAGTGGCAGTCCGACAAATCGTGTGAAAAATATTCGTCATGCGGTTGTTGATAAATTGAATGGATTACTTATAAAGCCTGACGAAGTTTTTTCACTTCTCGGTGCGCTTCGTCCGTTTACTATCGAAGGCGGATACTTGCCTGAATTAGTCATCAAGGGAGATGAAATAAAGCCTGAAGTTGCCGGTGGTCTTTGTCAAGTCGGCACAACCTTATTTCGAACGGTCAT